>DATKQG010000097.1 GCA_035532835.1 Candidatus Dormiibacterota bacterium | reverse complement strand
AATATAAGGAGAGGCAATGTCCACGTTCGATAAGGTCAAGAAAATCATCGTCGAGCAACTCGGCGTAGACGAGTCCGAGGTCACGCTCGAAGCGTCGATCACCGACGATCTTGGGGCTGATTCGCTCGATCAAGTCGAGCTCGTCATGGCGTTCGAGACGGAGTTCAATATCGACATTCCGGATGAAGAAGCGGAGAAAATCAAAACCGTCGGAGATGCCGTCAAACGCATCGACGACGCTACCGCCGCAGGAGCCTAATTGTTCGACCAACTCAGCGACCGGTTAGGAGCGATTTTCTCGCGCCTCACCGGTCGCGGCAAACTCAGTGAGAGCGACGTCAACGAAGCGCTGCGAGAAGTTCGCATAGCGCTGCTTGAGGCTGACGTCTCGCTGGGTGCTGCCAAGGAGTTCGTCGCACGCATCAAAGAGCAGGCCATCGGGGCGAACATCCTCGAGTCCCTCTCTCCGGCCCAAACGATCGTCAAGCTCGTCCACGACGAACTCGTCGCACTCCTCGGGGGCGCTGAGGCGCGCCTGCAATTTTCGGATGCTCCCCCCTCGGTCATCATGCTTGTCGGCCTCCAAGGCTCCGGCAAGACCACGCAAGCCGGCAAGCTGGCGTTGCGGCTCAAAGAACAGGGGCGCCGCACGCTTCTCGTCGCCGCCGACGTCTATCGCCCCGCCGCGATCGTGCAGCTCCAGACCCTGGGCAAACAGATCGATCTGCCGGTCTACGATCAGGGCGCCGGCGATCCAGTGAAGATCGCGCGGGACGGTGTCGCGGAGGCCCGCCGCCTGGGTATTTCCACCGTGATCATCGATACCGCGGGGCGGCTGCAGATCGACGAAGCGCTGATGGACGAACTGGCGCGCATCAAAAGCGCCGTTAATCCGAAGGAAATTCTGTTCGTCGCGGATGCGATGACAGGGCAAGAAGCAACGACGGTCGCCAAGGGCTTCAACGATCGCCTCGGCATCACCGGCGTCTTACTCACGAAGATGGACGGCGATACGCGCGGCGGAGCGGCACTCTCGATCTTCTCGGTCACCGGCGCGCCGATCAAGTTTGTCGGTACCGGCGAGAAGCTCTCGGCACTCGAGCCGTTCTACCCGGATCGTCTCGCCTCGCGGATCCTGGGGATGGGTGACGTCCTCACCCTGATCGAGAAGACGCAAAGCCTCTACTCGGCCGACCAAGCCAAGCAGCTCGAGCAAAAGATCGTCAAGCAGACCTTCACGCTCGACGATTTCTTGGACCAGATGCGGCAGATGAAGAAGCTCGGCTCGATGACCGACATCCTCAAGATGGTTCCGGGTCTGTCGCGGGCGCTGCCGAAAGACTTCTCGGTTCCCGAAAAAGATATGAGCCGTATCGAAGCGATCATTTGCTCGATGACGCGCCGCGAGCGCCGCGATCCCGCGCTGCTCAACGGCTCGCGTCGCAAACGCATCGCGCTAGGATCCGGCACGCAAGTATCCGACGTCAACCGGCTCGTAAAGCAATTCGAGCAGGCGCGTCAGATGATGAAACAGATCGGCGGCAAGGGCAAGGGCAAAGGTCGCCCACGCCTGCCCGTTGGCATGTTCGGCCGCTAACACCAAAATCAACGAAAGACAAGTACATACAACCATGGTAAAGATCAGGCTGCGCCGCATGGGCGCAAAGAAACAACCCACCTATCGTTTCGTCGTAGCGGATTCGCGTTCGCCTCGCGACGGACGCTTCATCGAAATCCTGGGCCATTACAATCCGCGTACGGAGCCCAAGACGGTTGAAGTCAACGCCGAAAAAGCGAAGGAATGGCTCGCTAAGGGAGCACAGCCGAGCGAAACCGTTCGTCGTCTCTTCGCCGAGAAGGGCATCATGGAGCGCGGCTTCGTTTCCGACGTGAAGCGTAAACCGAAAAACGAAGGCAAAGAATAAATGAGCGCGTTCGATGACGAGTTTGGCCTGTTCGGTGAAGAATCCGAAGAGCGGGCGGAACGTCGATCGACGCTTGGGGCGCGCAGTATCGCATCGGGCGAGACCGTTATTAACGATGTCGAACCCGAAGAGCCGCGTCCACCAAGAACCGAGCGTCGCGAACGAGCACCCCAGCGCGGCAATACCGACTATGACGACCGGCGGCGTGCTCCGTCGCGAAATCGTCAACCGAGCGACCCGTGGGCGTCGCAGCGCCGCGCAACTGAATTATTGGAATTTCTCGCCAAGAAGCTGGTTGCCAAACCCGAAGCTGTAACGGTCGAACTCTTCCAAGACGAAGAGGGAAAGCCCGTGATCGAGCTCGTAGTCGATCCCGAGGATTTGGGCAAGGTCATCGGCCGTAGCGGCCGCGTCGCACAAGCGTTGCGTACGATCGCGCGCGCAACGGCCGAAGGGCGCGTGAGCATCGATATTCTCGATACCGAAGAGGCCCAAGCGGCTCCAGATGACGACGCCGAAGGCTGATCTGCCGATCGGCCGCATCGCCGGCATCTTCGGGCTACGCGGAGAACTCAAGTGCGATCCGACAACGTCGGGTCGCACGGTTTTTTCGCCCGGCGCGACGCTGCGATGCACGATCGACGGCCACTCGCAGGACCTGAAACTCGCGGGCGTTCGCGAACATAAAGGGCGCCTGTTGGTTCGCTTCGATGGGGTGGACGACGCGACGTCCGCGCAGGCCTTGATCGGTGCGATGTTTTTCGCGCCCCGCGAGCGTTTGGACGTCGCTGCGGACGAGTATCTCGACATCGATCTGGCCGGGTGCGAGGTCTTCGGGACGGACGGCAAGCGCTACGGCACCGTCGAACGCGTCGAGCACTATCCCCTCAACGATATGTTGATCGTCGATGGGCGCATGCTCCCGATGGTGAAGGCGTTTATTCGCGAGATCGATATCGCAGCCCGACGGATCACCGTCGACGTCCCGCCCGGCTTGCTCGACGACGACGCGATCGGTGAGCTATAGGTCACGCCTAACTGGTAAGACGCGGAAAAAACGACGGCGCGATCGTGGGGAGGATACCCCTTATGGGCATGATAAAAGCAGAGGATGCGGGACTGCTTTTGGAGCGACGTTGCCTAGTCTTTGGGTGATGTTGATCGTCGGTTTGCTTGCCGCCGTTGCCGGCTATAGCCAGGGATTAACGGGGTTTGGCTTCGCCCTAGTCTTTACTCCCCTCGCCTCGCTGCTACTCCCGGCTCAGGAAGTCGTCCTGTCGGCGCTGATCGTCGGCGGGATTATGGGGATTCTCGTCGTGCTCGAAACGTTACGCTGGCTGCCATGGCGCCGTTCGGGGCCGCTGCTGCTCAGTGCGGCTGTGGGAGCGCCGTTCGGCGTAGCGGTGCTCGTGGTCTTCAACGCGGGCGCTCTGCGCGTGTTGCTGGCGATCACCGCGCTCTGCATGGCGGCGGCGTTTATCATCGCTCGCCCCGCGCCATTCCGGCGGGAGGGCGTGGCGCTCTCGGTAGCGGGCGCGTTGGGTGGCTTCCTGAACGGCTGCACGAGCATGGGTGGGCCGCCGGCAGCTCTGGCGATAGCGAATCAGCGATGGGGCGTGATCGAGAGCCGCGGAGCGTTAGCGATGTTCAACCTGGTGAGTTTTGCCGTCGGCTTGGCCGCCGCGAAACTCTTTGGAATTCTCCACGGTGGTTCGTGGCTGATGGCCGTCGTCTTGGTAGCGCCCGCCGTTGTCGGAACCGTCGGCGGAGCGTTGAGCGCCCGTCGCATCTCCGCCATTCGCTTTCGCAAAGTGCTCATCGGTGCGGTTGCGGTTAGTGCCGTTTCGACGCTGGCGGGGGCGTTATGGCCCCGCTGACTGCATAAGAGTAGCGATTGCTCACCCGTTGTTATCCGGATGCGCCGATTGATAGGCTTTGACCGTGGTCTCGACGGCTTTTTGTAGATCGTCGTTGGTCGCTTGCGTATGGTAGAGCGTTGCGCCGAAGCAGGCATAAACGTCGAGCGCAAACGTGCTGCTCGTGTGTGCGCGGAATCCACCCCCGACGCGCTCTTGCTTGAGCGTCCCCGTCACGATCGTATTGTTGCGATTGGTGCCGCAAATCGAATTCGCCTGTTTTGAGGGGTTCGTGACCGCGATAGTCGGCACCGCGACGTTGTAGTACACGCCGAGCCCACGCATCAGATCGTTGGTCGCATCGGTGAGCATGCCGCTGGGAGCCGTTCCGGCGACGCGCACGACAATCATGCCACGGCTGGGCTTGGGCGGAATGATCGGTTTTGGCGTAGCCTGCGTCTTTGCATCGTGTTTGAAGAGCGATTGCACCATGCCGCCGATGCCGCCTAGATTCATTTGCGCGCCGTTCGTGGACGTCGGGGCCGGCGTCGATTTCGGAGCCTGTTGGGCTAGGCCTTCGGTATCGATACCCGAGGCCTCCAATACCACGGTTCTGGCTTGGACCGCGAGCGACGCGGCATCGTTTACGTCATAAATTTGGCCGGACTGCGAGTACGTGATAATGCCGCTATTGACGGTGACGATCTGCTCGACGATGGCCGCTCCGCTCCCCAGCGTCGTCATGTAGCCGCTGATGTAATAGTCGGCCTTTTTTGATTTCGCATAGGTGAGGTAATCGGCGCGCTTGACGTTGGTGCCGATCGCCGCGACCGTGACGCCGGGCGAAGAACCGATCACCTGCGCGTAGATATGCGCGACCTCGAGCCCGACCTTGGGCTGCAGCGTTCCGCTTTCATCAAAGGGGTAGATCACAACGGAGACCTGGCCGCTCGCCGCCGGCGATGGAGCAGGGCTTGGTGTTACGAGCGCTCTGGGAGCCGGGGAAGGCCCGGCTGCAACCAAGGCAACACACGAGCACAGGATCATCACACCGAAGAGGCGACGCACGGGACTCCTTCCAAGTTAGTCTGAATCGATCATGGTAACGAACGCACGCAATGCAGCGTTCGTTTCGGCCGGGTTCTCGACCATGGCGAGATGCCCGGTATCGGCGAGTATTCGCGCTTTCGCGCCCGGAACCCGGTCGGCGATAAATTGTGCGAATTTCGGCGGCGTCATCACATCTTTTTCACCGCAAATCGCCAGGGTGGGGACGCTGATATTTGCCAGACGTCCGCTTGCATCGAAGGCATCGCAAGCGCGGAAATCGCGAATCGTCTGAGCCTGCCCTACCCCCGCGAGCATGGCAACCGCGGCGGCGGTCCGCTCCGGCGTCGGGTTGGCGAAGAAATATCCGGCCAGCATGTGCGTGGCGGCTGGGAAATCATCCTCGAGGGCGTCGAAAATTTCGGGCGCGACCCGCAGCTTCGCCCCGGAATCAACGAGGACGATGCCGCGAACGCGCGGATTCTGGCGTAGCGCGATCTGCAGCGCGACGGCTCCGCCCATCGAGTTGCCGCACAGGACCGCCTCGCCGACTTCGTGATTTTCGAGTTCGCGCTCGATGGCATCCGCGAACGCCTCGATCGTGTCGGGCGAGCCGGGTTTCCCGTGGCCGGGGAGCGACGGGGCGATCGATTCGGGAAACGAGCGTCGCTGTGCCTCCCATACCTCGCCCGTGCATCCGGCGCCATGAATAAAGACTAATCGCATAGGTTATTGTCGCTCCATAGCGATGGGGGACGCCGTGAGGGCGCCTACCTCATCGAGAATACTCGTGCCGCCGCGATTACGCGCTGCCCATGCCGCGCAAAACTCGGCGCCGTAGAGAAAAATCGAGCCGATCACGTAGAACCAGAGCAGCAAAACCAACGGCACCGATAGCGCACCGTAAATATGCGAGAACGGCACGTGCAGCGTGTATTGCGTGAACGCGAACTGCAGCACCGGCCAGGAAAGCGCGGTTACGGAAGCCCCCGGAAGAGCGAAGCTCCAGGTGAGTTTTTTGTTGGGCAAAAAACGATAGAGCGCCATCGAGATAACGAACACCAACACGATCGAGATCAGGTAGGCGGAGAAATGCGTGAGGTTCTGCCGATCGCTGATATTGGCGATCGCCATGACGATCGAGAGCGATATCGGGAGTGCCATCGCAATAATCAATAGCGTTCCGATCGCCGGAAGCATAACGATCGAGAGCAGGACGCTATGGAAGAAGGGCCGCCCCTTGGGCACGTTGAGCGAGCGGTCGAGCGCGACCGTGATCCCCATAAAGAGATTTTTCCCGGACCAGAGGATGAAAACGAGTGCGATGAGGCTCGATATGCCGCGTCCGTAAATATACGACTGGAGATTCGCGGCGATGAAATCGTGTAACGCGGGCATCACCGAGTCGAAGAATACCAGCACGCGCTGCTCGGCGTTGGGATAGATATACGAGGCGAGCGTTACTACCAGCACCACGAGCGGAAACAGGGCAAAGAGCGCGTTGAAAGCGACCGCCTGAGCGAGAAAGGCGCATCCGTCGCGCGAGAAACGGACCCCCGCTTCGCGCAGGGTAGAAAAGAGTCGCTTCATCCGATGCGGTATATCGCGAAGTTGTGGCGGTATTCCCACCCCCTAAGGCAGTAACGATCCTCATCAACGGCGCTCCCGTGGCGGCGTATATCCAACCCTACCTAGCTCGCGGTCGCACGCTGGCGCCGGTCCGACCGTTCGCGACCGCGCTGGCGGCCCGCGTCTGGAGCGATCGCGGCGTACTCGTTCTCCAACGCGGCAGCAGAACGGTGCGGATTCGCATGCTTGCGCGCATGCCGGACGCCCTCGATCGGGCCTATATTCCGATCGCGCCGATTCTACGTGCGCTCGGGGCGCAGGTTCGCTACGATCCCCGCCGGCGCGTGGTAGAGGTGCGGATCGGCAGCGCAATGCCGGTCGCGGCCCCAACGCCGTTCAACCCGTCCGAACGCCGGCTGCCCATGCGAGCGATCTTTACGCCCGTACCGGTCGCGACCGAGCGTCCGCGTTGGACCGGCCCGGCCATCCCCCGGCGCACGCCCATCCCGTTCACCGGCCCAACGCCCGTTCCGCCGGTACGGCCGGTCACTCCGCCTTCGGCACGCGGCGGGCGAGGAGGTTGAGCGCTGCGAGCACGGCCGCGACGGCGAGGGCGATCCAGATCTGCATCGGGTCGCTTAAAACGTTCAGTCCGAACACCCGATCCAGAGAATAGGCTCCGTAGCCGCCGAAGGCGAGGGCTAGTCCCCCTGCGATGTACAAGAGGTTCATTTCGACGCCGCCGTTCTGCGCAAACCAACCCTTGGGCACGTGAACGGAAAAGATCGCTACCAGCATCACCATGACGAGGAGTACGGGGCCTAAAGCCCCACCGAGGCCGAGGAAGATCAGCAGGCCTGCGGCGAGCTCGCCGACCGATGCAAGCAGGGCGAACGGTCGCCCGGGTCGGAATCCCAGTTGCTCGAAGAAGCCTCCGGCGTTGACTAACCCTGGTCCACCGAACCAGCCGAGCAGCTTTTGCGAACCATGAGCGGCGAAATAGAGACCCACAATGATCCGAACCAGTAATAATGCAACGTCCACAGCCCGAGTGACCTCTCATCTTGCATTAGCAAGCTACTTATGGTAAGCTAGTCGGCAGAATAACACAGGATGAATTTTGATGTCAAGCGATCTGCATGAACCCCTCCACGCGCCCGACGGTACCCTCTGCCCGAGGTTCCATAAGGCGGTGGAGCTAATCGGTCGCCGGTGGACCGGTTCGATCGTACGCGTGCTCCTGGGCGGCCCCCGGCGCTTTAACGAGCTGCTCGCGGCGATTCCCGGCATCTCGGACCGGCTTCTGACCGAACGCCTGCGCGAACTCGAGGGTGAGGGCCTGATTTCCCGCGAGGTTGCTTCGGGATCGCCCGTTCGCGTGACGTATCAGTTGACGTGTTCCGGCCACGAACTCCAGGAAGCGCTCGACGCGCTGGGGCGCTGGGCCGAGCGCTGGATCTCGGTCAGCGCGTAAGGCTCTTTACCAGCACGAACCGGATGCCCGCAGCTTCGAGCTCGGGATAGAGAGCCGTCACCGCCGCCAGCGTAGTCGGGCGCGGGTGACCGATGGCAATCGCGCTTCCCGTCCGTTCCGCGATCGCGGCCGCCTCGCGTAACTGACCTTCCGTATAGGCGAGGTTAGCTTTATCATCGAGAAAGACGTCGCGGGAAGCGCTGGGCACCCCGTCAGAAGACGCGACCTCTGCTGCAACCGACGCGGCGATGGTGCGCGAATCGATGAAGAAGAGCCCCGGATGCTCTGCGAGTACGCCCATGACGTCGTCCATCACCCGCCGGCTCGAGGTCGCCTTGCTTCCTTCGTGGTTGTTCACGCCTTGCGCCAACGGTACTTGCGCGAGATCGGCCTGAGTCTGCGCGGTGATCTGAGCGTTGCTCATGCTGGTTTTGATCTCGCCCGGGCCCGGATATATCTCCGATATCGGCTCCATCGGCAAGTGCAGCATGACGCCTTTTCCCGCAGCCGAGGCTTCGCGCGCGATCGTCGCCGTATAATGGACGTAGGGCAGCACTGCTAGGGTCAATGGAATGGGGAGCGCGACGAAGCCGCGCTCGGTATCGATCCACTGCCCGCAATCGTCGATAATCAGGGCGAGTTTGGGGCCGCCGGCGATCCCGGCGCGACGCGGCGTGGGGGCCACGGGCGCGGAGGGTCCGGAAGTCGCAGGCGCCGACTCCACCGGTGCAGGCGTGGGTGATGCGCTCGGAGCGAGAGCGGGGCTCGGTGTGGCCGCGGGCGTCTCCTCGACGGGCGGCGCCGGCGTTGGTTGCGTGGCGACGTGTCGCCCGGCCGGCTTGCGAGCCGTCGGGTGAAAGAATGCCCACCCGAGGGCGAGGGCGACGAGCAACAGGAGCATAGGCGCGACCCAAGCAGGGATCGAGCGACGCTTCCGACGAGACGACTTCCTTGGCACGAGGGACGCACGTTCGGCATCGTGCAGACCCTTCTTGCCGCGACTTTTCGCAACTTAAAGTAGCTTACTTGACAAAAGTAAGCGTTAGGTTCTATGCTGGCTACTAAAGATAAGCTGTCGTAGGAGGTTTTTATGTCGTCCGCACTCCTTAGGCGAGCGATCGTCGCGGGGATCATCGGTGGAATCCTTATCGATACATTTCTGATCGTCGTTGGGCACCAGAAGATTCCCGGACTCTGGCAATTCGTGGCGTCCACCCTTATCGGCCCGGTTGCGTTCACGTCGACGTCGTATGCGTTCCTGGGCCTGTTGATGCACTTCGCCATCTCGATCGTTTGGGCGGTCTTGTATGCGTACGTCTACCAGGCCATGAACCAGCTCTCGAATTGGATTCTTGGAACGATCGCTTGGGGCATCATCGTCGATGTGGTGATGCAAGGCGTGCTTGCAGCGCGCGGCGTCGCGCCGTTTACGCTGAGTGGAGCGCTCGCCGGGCTCGTCCCCCATGTCATCTTCTTTGCGTTGCCGGTCGCGTACTATCTCTCGCGTACCCCCGCTAGCGCACGGCGTTGACCGCACGTCCGTTAGAAGGTCTGCGGGTCGTCTCGCTGGCGACCAATATTCCGGGCCCGCTCGCATCGGCCCGGCTCTGCGCACTCGGAGCGAGCGTCGTCAAGATTGAGCCGTTGCGCGGCGACGCTCTGGAGCATGCCGCGCCGTCGTGGTACGCGCAGTTATGCGAGGGCCAATCCGTCCATCGCATCGATGCGCGTTCCGCTGCCGGCGGGGCTTTTCTATCGAGCGAGTTGGCGCGGGCTGATGTGCTCGTAAGCGCCATGCGAGCGAGCGCGCTCGAGCGCTTGGGACTGGGATGGAGCGAGGTGCAAGCCCGCTATCCTCGCCTCTGCCACGTCGCCGTTTTCGGCGAAGCCCCGCCGTTCGATTCGCGGGCCGGACACGACCTGACGTACCAGGCTCGCGCGGGCCTGATCGCCCCTCCGGCGCTACCCCGCACCGTCCTCGGCGATCTTGCGGCCGCGGAGCGCGCCGTCAGCGGCGCGCTCGCGGCGTTGCTTCTTCGAGAGCGCACGGGCCAAGCAACGCGCTGCGACGTTGCGATCGTCGATGCCGCGCAAGATTTCGCGGCGCCGCTGATACACGGGCTGACCACCGCAACCGGATCCCTCGGCGGCGGTCTTGCATTGTATAACGTCTACGAAACCGCGCAGGGCTGGATCGCTCTTGCAGCTTTGGAGCCGCACTTCATCGCGGCCTTGAAAACCTTACTCGAATCCGACGCGCTCGACGCGGCGACGTTGCGCGCGCGTTTTTGCATGCGAACGGCGCAGGAATGGGAGCGGCTTGCGAACGAGCGGGATATTCCGCTGGCCGCCGTGCGTTCGCATGGGAGCGATGCGTGAGAGAGGCCGTCATCGTCGAGGCGTTACGAAGCCCCACCGGCAAGCGCGGCGGCAACCTGTCGCAGGTTCATCCCGTCGATCTGCTCGCGCGCGTGCTATTCGCGGTGTGCGAACGGGCGAGCATCGATCCGCATGCCGTCGACGACGTCATTGCCGGTTGCGTCAGTCAGGTCGGAGAGCAGTCTCTGAACGTTGCGCGGAGCGCGGCGCTCGCCGCAGGTTTCCCCGAACGCGTTCCGGGCGTCACGATCGATCGGCAGTGCGGATCGAGTCAACAGGCGATCGCCTTTGCCGCCAACGGCATTATCGCCGGCGAATATGACGCCGTCATCGCGTGCGGCGTCGAATCGATGTCCCGTATTCCGCTGGGCGCGAGTTTTGCGCATGGCCCGGGCGAGCGCTTTGGGCCGATGCTCGCGGCACGGTACGACGGGCGGCTGATCGATCAAGGCGTCAGCGCCGAATTGGTTGCGCAGCGCTGGGGTCTCTCGCGCGAAGCGCTCGATGCATACAGCTTGGAATCGCATCGTCGCGCGGCTCGCGCACGCGACCGCGGCGCGTTCGCGACGCAGATCGTCCCGATCGACGGACACCATACGGATGACGGCATTCGCGACGATACCAGCTTGGAGAAGCTGGCGGGGCTGCGCCCCGCGTTCGCCGCGAACGGATCGATTACGGCCGGCAACTCCTCGCAGATCAGCGACGGTGCCGCCGCCGTATTGCTCTGCGAACGCGCGTTTGCGCAACGGCATGGGTTGCACGTGCGCGCACGTTTCGTCGCGTCCGTGGCCATCGGCGGCGACCCGGTCATGATGCTGACGGCGACCATCCCTGCGACGGAACGCATTATGGAACGTTGCGGTTTGCGGCTCGCGCAGATGGACGCGATCGAGATCAACGAAGCGTTCGCGAGCGTCGTCCTCGCATGGCAGCGCGAAACCGGCGCCGATCTCGAGAAGACGAACGTAAACGGCGGTGCCATCGCGCTGGGGCACCCGCTTGGAGCGAGCGGCGCGCGGCTGGCGACGACGCTGCTCCACGAACTCGAGCAGCGCTCCGCACGCTACGGATTGCAGGTGATGTGCGAGGGTGGTGGTATGGCCAATGCAACGATTTTCGAACGTCTATAGGCAGGAGCTAGCGTGGATATTTCAGGCAAAACCTTTCTCGTAACCGGCGGCAGTTCGGGGCTGGGCGCGGCGTGCGTTCGCGAATTCGCAGGTGCCGGGGCGAATGTGGTAATCTGCGATATCGGCGAACACGGCGCGGAACTCGCGCGAGAACTCGGCCCGCAGGTGCTCTTCGCTAAGACCGACGTCACCGACGAGGTTGCCGTGAGCGCGGCGATTGCGAGCGCTACCGAGCGCTTCGGCGCGCTTCACGGTGCGATCAATTGCGCCGGCGTTGCCACCGCCGAGCGAACCATCGGCAAAGAGGGCCCGCAGCCGCTCGCGCATTTCAGCAAGGTGATTTCAATCAACCTTATCGGGACGTTCAACGTCATCCGGCTGGCAGCGGCGGCCATGCTGGGGCGCGAGGTCGCGCCGAACGAGGACCGCGGCGTCATCATCTGCACCGCATCGGTAGCGGCATACGACGGACAGATCGGGCAGGCGGCGTATGCGGCTTCAAAGGGCGGTATCGTCGCATTGACGCTGCCGGTCGCGCGTGAATTCGCGCAGCATCAGATTCGCGTCGTCAGCATCGCGCCGGGCATCTTCGATACGCCGATGCTAGCCGGCTTGCCGGAAGCCGCGCGCGAATCGCTCGGCAAGCAGACGCCGTTCCCGGCTCGCTTGGGGCGGCCTCCGGAGTATGCGAAGCTCGCCCGTCACATCGTCGAAAATCAAATGCTCAATGGCGAGGTGATCCGCTTGGACGGCGCGATTCGTCTGGCGCCTCGCTAGCGCGCGGCGATCGTGCGCATCGGTGCGCTCGCTTCGTTGACGAGTTGAGGAAAGCGCCGCTGTAACGCACGCAATTTCGGAATATCGTTGTAGACGATGTACGGGCTGCTCGGATTGTTGACCAGATAGTTCTGGTGATAGGCTTCGGCAGGGTAGAAGGCGGGCAGCCGCTCGAGCTTGGTCACGATCGGCGCATGAAAGACGTGACGCCGCGTGAGCGAAGCGATCATCGCTTGCGCCTGTGCCCGCTGCGCGTCGCTGGTGTAGAAGATCTCGGAGCGATAGCTGGTACCGGTGTCGGGGCCCTGACGATTGAGTTCGGTCGGATCGTGGGCCACCAAGAAATACACGTCCAGCAACGCTCGGAACGAGATGACGCGAGGATCGAACGTGATCTGGACGGACTCCGCATGCTGCGTCGTTTCGCTGCTGACCGCATCGTAGTTCGCGGTGGCCGCGCTGCCGCCGGCGTACCCGGCAACGGTCTCCGAGACGCCCTTGAGCGAGGCGAAGACCGCTTGCATACCCCAGAAGCACCCTCCCGCGAGGACCACCTGCTCGGTGCGCACCGGCTGTGCGGCCGGGGCCCGTGAGAGCGTTGCGGCTATCAGAACAAGGGTGAGGGCGATTCGAACGATCAGCTTCATACTCTCTAGTACGACACGAAGCGGCAGTTAGATGCGTTGTCCTCCCAGGACGCTTTGAGCCCGGCCTGCTATGTAGGGATCAGATCATGAGGATGACGCCATTGACCATACGTCGATTTGCCGCGGGCTGTACGCTTGCGATCTTAGCGATCTGTGCGATGGGCCCGCGGGCGCAGAGAGCCGATGCAGCGGGATATCAGATCCCCGGCCACGCCGAGCTGATGTTTCTTATCCGGCGCCAATTTCGTTCCCATAGGCCGCCGCCGCCGTACGAGGTGTACACGGTTTCGCGCTCCCAGATGACCGACTACGGCTACCCGGATCCCCTGGGGACCTACTCGTGGCACGTGTGGTGCCGTACCTACGATGACGCCTGCCTTGAGCGCGAGGAATTTGCGCTCGGCGCACACGGGCCGCTCACATTCAAGCGGCCGCAGTACGATATTGCCGACGACCCGGGCCCTCCAACGGCCGATATCTTTCAGCCGGCTCCCGCGCGTCCGCCCACCGTCAACGACATCCCGACTCCCGAGCCGACCGGTCCGCTGCCTAAAACGATCGCGGCGATTCGGGTGCTCGGCGAGTTTGATTACGACGTGAAATCCGCGACGATCGAGAACGGCCTGCTGCGTGTGGTCTTGGTTCCGCGGCGCGATCCGGAACGCAATCGCCTGCGTGAGATTTTCGTCGATCCGCGCAGCTACGAAGTGCAGCGCATCATCGCGCACGATCGCCTCTTCGTTGAGGGCGATAAGAATTCGCCGTATCCCACGACGTTCACGATCGATTTCGGCAACGTTGACGGGCATCCCGTGATGACGAAGATTCACGGCGTGGTCGGCGGCGGTTACTCCGGCGACGGCCAAACCGTCGACTTTACCTTTACAGATATCGCCTTCCCATCGTCGCTCCCCGCGTGGTACTTCGACCCGCACACCTATGCTTCGCACGTGAACGACGCGCCGCTCTGAGCCTCCCAGGGGTGGCCGGTTCTCGCAACCAATAGCACGTAAACTTTCGTCGCAAGGGGATGCGTGGACCATGAATCGTCGCCGTTTTGTCGTTGGATCGGCGGCCGCCGCTGCGAGCGGAGCCGTACTCTTAGCCGAGGGATGCAATTCGGGCGGCATGCTCACGCCGTTGGGCCCCGGCACCAACAGCTACGTGCTGAACGTCGGTTATACCACCAGCAATATCGCGGGCTATCGTATCCGCACGCGCACGTACAACGGCTCGACGGCGGGACCGATTCTCACCACCACCCCGGGCTCGACGCTGCAGGTGCAAATCGTCAACGGCCTGCCGCCGAATCCGCCCGCCGTCGCGCCCGTCGGCCACGTGCGCATTCCGGCACCGACGAGCATGGAACAGGCCATGAGCCGCCGTCTCCCGCTAACCGCCGTGTCTGGCCCGGTAGATCCGATGAACAACCCGCACCTTTTCAATACGACCAACCTGCACGTGCACGGCATACAAACCGTTCCGCATCTGTTTCAGCCGGTCGGGACAGCGAATCCGGCTGCCATGATGATCGCGGTCGATCCCGGCCAAACGTTTGGGTATGCGTTGCCGATTCCGGTGGATCACCCGAGCGGGCTGCATTGGTACCATCCGCACCATCACGGTTCGACCGACGTCCAGGTGTCGGGCGGAATGGCCGGACTCATCGTGGTTCGCGGGCCGATCGATCAGGTGCCGGAGATCGCCGCGGCACGCGAGATTTTCATGGTGATTCAGACGCTCAACGTGAACGCGAGTACCACGACCCCTGGAACCTACGAATACGAGCCGATCGCCTACCAGCCGCCCGCGTCCGGCGGATACAATCTCGGCACCGATTTCACGATGCTCACGGTGAACGGGCAAGGCGTCAATTGGAGCAACAACGTTACCAACACCTATACGCCGTTGTCTCTGCCGCAATTTCAAATGAAACCGGGTGAGGTCGTGCGCTTGCGCATCCTCAACGGCACGAACGCCTATTTTCTTCCCCTCGTTCTGCCCGGGATGGAGTGTTACCAAATCGGTTTCGACGGCGTCAACCTGTTGGCTCCGAACCATGCCACCTTCGATTTTACCGGCACCGTGACGCCGGCGAACATGTTTTCCGCCAACGCGCGCTTCACGTCGCCGGGCAATCGGATCGAGATGCTCGTGCAAGCGCCGCAAACGCCGGGGACCTATACGCTATCCGCCGCCGCTACCAACGGCGTGAATTTCATGCCGTTTCCCAAATTCGATCTCGCGCAATTCGTCGTCAGCGGCCCCGCGGTACAGATGTCGATTCCGACGAGCCTTCCGACGCCGACGCGCGAATATCCCATTATCAGCGATGCGGAGATCGTCGCGCGGCGCACGTTCACGTATTCCGAGCAGGCACCGTACCCGACGCTGCTTACCGGGATCGCCTTCCTAATCGACGGCACGCTCTACGACGAAATGGCGATCCCGACGAGCGTGCAAGTGGGGACGGCCGAAGAATGGACGATCGTCAACCAGAGCGCCGAATCGCACCCGTTTCACATCCACGTGAACTCGTTTCAACTAACTGCGATCAACGGCGTTCCCAACAATCCCCCCGAAGTGTGGGATACGTTCGTCGTTCCGCCCGCCGTCAACGGTACTCCCGGAAGCATTACGCTGCGCATCCGCTTCTTGGAGTTTTCCGGTAAGGCCGTGCATCACTGTCACGTGCTCCCGCACGAAGACACCGGCATGATGCAGAACTTTATGATCACCTAGCTCATGCGCCTCCGACGCTTGGCCCGGGCGGATCTTCCGCGCGGGAGCGTGCCCCTCGCGAAGTTTCTGATCGGCGCGGTGCTCGTGCATGAAGACCAAGGAATACGGCGCATCGGACGCATCGTCGAGACCGAGGCCTATCCGCCCGGCGACCAGGCCGCGCATGCATATATCGGGCAAACCGCTCGAAATGCTTCGCTATTCTTGGAGCGCGGCCACGCTTACGTGTATCTCGCGTACGGCATCCATTGGCTCTTCAACGTCTCGGGGGAGCGGGCGGGCGCCGGCGGCGGCGTACTCGTACGCGCGCTCGAACCGCTCGCGGGCCTGGATCGTGCAACCAACGGTCCCGGACGGCTTACCGTCGCGATGTCGATCGATCGGCGGTTCGACGGTATCGATCTGTGTGCGCCCGGCCCGCTCTGGCTAGGCAGCATCGCCAGGGCGGCGGCGCCGATCGTCAGTTCGAAGCGGATCGGCATCAGCAAGGCCGTGGACCGGCCATGGCGTTTCATGGAACGCGATAATCCATACGTGAGCCGTTAACGCGAAACCCGCGGGCGACGGTGGCCGTTTTGGGGGTATGCAACAACGGCAATTAGGTGACGCGCAGTTCATGGTCGGTGAAATCGGTTACGGCGCGATGGGGCTAACGCACGCGTACGGCGAGCCCTTGACCGGAGCCCGCGAAGGCGAGGCGTTCGCGGTGATCGATCGAGCGATCGAGCTCGGCGTAACGCTCTTCGATACGGCCGAAATCTATGGGCCGCTCACCAACGAAATACTGCTCGGGCGGGCGCTCAAGGGCAAACGCGATCGAGTGCGCATCGCAACCAAGACCGGCTTCGTGGTGCTGCCGCAGGGCGTGCCCATGCAGCGCGACGGGCGTCCGGAGAGCATCCGGCGGGCCTGTGAAGGCTCGTTACAACGCTTGGGGATCGAGACCATCGATCTTTATCAGTTGCACCGCGTCGATCCTAACGTGCCGGTGGAAGAGAGCATCGGAGCGATGGCCGATCTCGTTCGTGCCGGAAAGGTGCGCTGGATCGGCCTCTCCGAGGTCGATGTCGCGACGCTCGAGCGCGCGCACGCCGTCCACCCGATCGCAACGGTGCAATCAGAACTCTCACTGTGGACGCGCGACGCGCTCGAGGACGTCCTGCCGCGATGCGCGGCCCTTGGCATTGGCTTTCTCGCCTACTCGCCGCTGGGACGCGGTTTTTTCACCGGCAAGCTCGCGCGCGAGGATATTCGTCCGGGAGATTTTCGCGCTACGCTGCCGCGCTTTCAATCTGAAAACTTCGATCGCAATCAAGCGCTCGTCGAGGCGGTGCAGCGCATCGCGCAACGCGTGGGAGCGACCAGCGGACAAGTCGCGCTGGCGTGGGTCTTGGCGCAAGGCGAACACGTCGTCCCCATCCCCGGAACCAAACGGGTCGCCTATCTCGAAGAGAACGTCGGGGCGGCCGCCCTTCACCTGGATGCACCGACCATCGAGGAACTTAACGCGCTACACGCACCGGCCGGAGCGCGCTATGCGTAAGGGATAGCCCGCCGGCCTGGAGCGGCGCCCGAGCTGCTAACCGGTCGCTAGGCCGGTGGTAGTGAAGCCGTCCAAAGCCTTTTGCCCGGTGACGCCGAAGATAGGGCCTCCGTGGAATTGCTGCGCTTCACTGCCTTAGAGTGCCATTACGGCGCCCGTGAGATTTTCTCGGGCGTTGATGCTGTCCTGAACCAGGGGGAGCGCATCGGTCTGGTTGGGCCGAACGGCGCGGGTAAGTCCTCGCTGCTGCGCCTGCTGGCCGGCACGGAGGCACCCTTTGGCGGCAGCATCGTGCGCGCCAAGGATACGCGCCTGGGATACCTCGCGCAGAGCGTTGCCGACGAGACCCGTGCGACGTTGCAAGAGTTGGTCGACTCGGCGCTCGCCCGCGTGCCCGATACGGAATGGGCGTTACAGCAGAAGAAGCTTCGCGCGATGCTGGACGGATTCGGATTCACGGCCGCCGACTACGAACGGCCGCTGCGCGAATTTTCGGGCGGTCAGCGCGCCAAAGCCGCGTTGGCGCACCTCTTGATCGACGACCCCGATTATTTGATTTTGGACGAACCGACCAACCATCTCGATATCGCGACGGTACGATGGCTGGAATCCTTTATCGCGAACGACAAGCGCGCGTACATCATCGTCTCGCACGATCGGTATTTTCTGGATCGCGTCGCGACGCGCATCTGGGAGCTCGAACGAGGGCGGTTCCACGTGTACGCTCCGGCGCAGCCCGCCTACGCACGATACGTCGAGCAGCGCGACGTACGAATCGCGGCCGAGCGAGAAGCCTACGCGACGTTCGTGGCGGAGCGCGACAAACGGCGCGCGACGATCGCCGGGCTGCGCGCCACGCATACGTCCAGCGATTACAGCCAAGTGCGCAGCCGCGAAAAGCAATTAGCGCGCATGGAAGCCACCCTGCAAGCTCCCGAGCCGACGGTGGGAACCGTAGCGATCAACGTGCGACTCGATGCGAGCCGTCGCGCGTCGAACGGCTTTGCCTTCGAGGCGCGCGGCCTTGCCAAGCGCTATGCGGAGCCGCTCTTTAGCGACGTGACCTTCGATCTCAAGCAAGGCGGCCGGCTTGCGATCGTCGGGCCCAACGGGTCGGGGAAGTCGACGCTCCTGAAAATCATCTCCGGGGAACTTGCCGCCGACGAAGGGTCGGTGCGCTTTAACCCGGCGGTGCAAGTTGCCTACTTCGCGCAGAGCGCGCTCGACCAGCTCGACGTGACGGTGAGCGCCGTCGATGCGGTGCTGCAGGCCGCGCCGATTTTGCCCGAGCAAGCGCGCGCGCTGCTCGGCCGGATGCGCATTTCGGGAGAGGCTGCGGAGAAACCGGTCGGAGCCTTCTCGGGCGGGGAGCGCCGTCGGATCATGCTTGCAAGACTGATGGCGCGCGACGCCGATCTGCTCTTGCTCGACGAACCAACCAACGATCTGGATATCGACAGCCGCGACGCACTGGAGGGCGTGCTCGATGAGTATCGCGGGGCGGTCGCGATCGTCTCGCACGATCGATACCTCCTCCAGCGCCTCAGCGACCAAGTGCTGTGGATCGACGGCGGCGAGTGGGGCCTGATCGAGGGCGGATACGATGCGTACGAGGCGATGATGCGCGAGCGCGAGGCGAATGCGCGCGGACGCGGCAAGGCCGATGCGGCCGAACGCGGTAACGGGCAATCGCGCCGCACCCCGCTGAAGATACGCTCGCAACTCACCTCGAAAATAGCGCGGATCGAACGAGAGATCGAACGCCTGGACGAACGAAAGGCTCAGATCGAAGCGATCTTCGCAACCGTTGAGGTGTATGCCGATCGAGCGCAGGTTACGGCATTAGAGTCCGAACTCGAAGAGCTCCGCGAACGCGCGGCGGCCGCAGTAACGACCTGGGAACACTCGCTAGAGGAGTTGGAACGCTTGTGAAACGTATCGCGATGCTCGCGTGCCTGGTGGCTCTATGTTGCGCGCCCGCATGGGCGGAGCAGCGCACGGTGACGGGCATTCCGCTGGATGCCCCGTGGAAGGTGACGATCTATCACCTCGCACGCACGACGTTCGTTCATCCGGCGTGGGGTTGGCAGCATTCCGAGCGCAACTACGATCTCGCGGTGGAGTTGGCTAAGGGCGACGGCCTCACCATCGATACCGACGTGCTCTTCGCGGCGTGTTTTTTGCACGACATGGCGGCATTCTCGCCGTATCAACGTAAGGGCGAGCACGGCGATGTCGCAGCGATCGAGAGCGAGCCGGTGTTACGCGCCGCGGGCTTCCCGATGCGCAAGTTTCCGGCCGTTCAAGCGGCGATGCGCGGCCACATGTACTATAGCAACCCTGGGACGCAGCCCGAGGCGATCGTCCTTCACGACGCGGACTCGCTGGATTTTCTGGGAGCGATCGGTGCGGCGCGAATGCTCGCGCTTGCCGGGCCGCGCAGCCCCAGTTTCGAGCCGGAGATTCGCACGCTGCAGGGCTTCGTGCGTTCGATTCCGCCGCGCTTGATCACCAAGACCGCCAAGCGAATCGGCGCGGTACGCGCGGCGCAACTTTCACGCTTTATCGATGAGGTTCAGGCCGAATCGTTCGGTCTTCCGTAAGGGAAAGCGCTCACGTGCTCGCGAGAATGCGTTCGATGAAAGCTAGTCCATGCTCGACGCTTGCATCGATCGGCTCGGCCGCGGTATGGATGGTTAGATCCGGGTGGAGCGGCGCCTCGTACTCCGAGCCGACGCCGGTAAAGAGCGCGAGCCCACCGCTACGCGCACGTGCATAGAGGCCTTTGGGGTCGCGTTCTTCGCATACGGCAAGATCGGCGTGGACGTAGACTTCGTAGAACCGCTCGCCGATCGCGCGGCGCGCGATTTCACGATCCACGCGATTGGGCGAGATGAATGCGGTGATGACGACGAAGCCGGCATCGCAAAAGAGCGCCGCCACCTCGCTGACGCGGCGAATATTCTCGCTGCGATCCTCCGGCGTGAAACCGAGGTCGGAACAAAGCCCGGTGCGCAGGCGGTCCCCATCGAGAACGTACACGTTGCGGTGGAGATCGAACAGCCGGCGCTCCCATTGAGCCGCGAGCGTCGATTTTCCCGACGCCGGTCGCCCGGTCAGCCAGATAACGGCGCCCGCGTGGCCGTTACGCTGCGCGCGAAGGTTCGCGTTCACGAATTGTTCCGGCGGGAAGAGGACGCGGCGATCGCCGGCCGCGGGAAGGGCGCGCAGCAATTGCCCGGCGGCGATCACATCGGCGCCGATCATGGCGATGCATCGCCGTAAGCGCGTACTCGTGGCCGCGTCGCTCAACGCAATCGGCTCCGCAAGTTGCAGCGTCACGTCGACGAGATCGCCCGAACGCGCCGAACTCCCGCCTAACGAATCCAGCGTGGTCGCATCGACGACGCGTTCGATGGATTCCACCAACGCGCCGACGGTGCGCGTGCCGATGCGCAGATCGAAACGCAGGCCCGGACGTAAGGCCGAGTGGCTCAACCATGCGAAGCGCGCGGTACACCGCCGCTCGAGCGTGGGCGCACCGGCCGGCTTTGCCAAGAGGTCGCCGCGTTGGAGCACGTGCTGGCCTTCGAGGGTGAGCGCAGCGGCATGACCGCTCACGATACGATCGGCCGGGGCGGCCGGCCAACCCTCAAGTGTAGCCACGCGCGCCCGTACCCCCGACGGGAGGGCAACGAGTTCATCGCCGACGGCCAGCGATCCGCCGTCGAGGTGCCCGAGAACGATCCGTCGCTCGTCCTGGCGGAGTACGCCCTGTACGAACATCAACAAGACGCCGTCATCCGCATCCTGCGCCGGCGGGATCGTGCGCATCGCCTCAAGGAGCAGCGGGCCCTCGTACCATGCGAGGTGCGACGATCGATGCACGAGGTTTTCGCCGTCGCGCGCCGCGATCGGAACGATCGCGAGCGACGCGATGCCGATCTGCGCGAGGAGCGGTTGGAGCGCATCGGCAATGGCGCGAAACGGTTCTCGCGCATACGCTACGAGATCCATCTTGTTGACCGCGACGATGCAGCGTTGAATGCCCAGTAACTCGAGCAACAGCAGATGGCGGCGCGTCTGCTCGGTAATGCCGAGCGTTGCATCGACGACGAGCAGGGCGACTTGCGCGTCCGAGCTGCCGGTCACCATGTTGCGCAGAAATTGGACGTGCCCGGGAGCATCGATGAGGACCACTTCGACATCGGCTAAGCGCAACCACACGCGGGTCGTGTCGACGGTTACGGCTTGATCGCGCTCGCTCTGAAGCGCGTCGAGGGCAAACGACCATTCAAAGACGTCTCCGCGTTTGTCGCTGGCGGCGCGGATCGCGGCAACCCGATCCGGCGTGAGGCTGCCGGTTTCGTAGAGGAGCCGTCCGATGAGGGTGGATTTCCCATGGTCGACGTCGCCGACGACGACGAGCCGAATTTGCCGCAGGGCGTCGCGCTGTTCCGTCACCTACATATACCCGTTAGCGCGCAAACGCTCGAAGGCATCTTCGGTTTCGTGATCCATCACGCGTCCGGCGCGCTCCGGTTCGATCGTCGCCTCAAGTTCGGCGATGATCTCCTCGATGGTTGAGGCTTGCGAATCGATGGGCAGGGTAATGTTTTTTTCGCCTAACGATCGGTAGCGTTTACCGTCGACCGAGAGGTAGAGCGGGACGTATGGGATGCCCTCGCGTTGCGTGTAACGCCATATGTCCACTTCGCTCCATTGCAAGAGCGGGTGAACGCGCATGTGCTGTTCGTGCGCGAGTCGCGTCGGATGCAGATCCCATACTTCGATCGGCTGATGCCGCACGTCCCAGTTCCCGTCCGGTAACCGCGGGCTGAAAACGCGTTCTTTCGCGCGCGTGGCTTGTTCGTCGCGCCGTATGCCCACCAAGATGCCGCGCAGCCGTTCGCGCTCGATCAATTGGCGCAGGCCCAGGGTCTTCCGGGCCGCCGCTCTGGCCCCCGGGGGCAGGGTGGTATCGGTCGCAGAGTCCGGCGGGCACAACTCGTTGCGGAGATCGAGGCCCCATTCGCTCGCGATGCGATCCCGAAACGCATAGACTTCGGGAAGCTCCATCTCGGTGTCCAACAGCACGACCGGGAACGGAACGCTCCCTAGGAAAGCCTTACGAATCAACCAGAGCAGGGCGGTGCTGTCTTTGCCCATCGACCACAGAACGCAAAGCGGCGAGAGCGTAAAGTACGCCTCGCGAATGATATAGATAGATCGGGCTTCGAGATCATCTAACGCGTCGTGCACGAGCCTCTTTATTTCCGGGCGGTACGGGTACCCGTAGGTGCGCGCGTACCGCCCGAGACTCCTGTCGCCGTTTGTTAGCGGCGGCGGCGGGTGAAGCTGCGGCGCGTCTTCGTCATGGCGCGTGCCGTGCTCGGCCGGTCGTTCGGCTCGAACGCCAGGGGATGGCTGGAGCGGTCGATCCGGCGGCCCATCGCGCGCTCGATCTGAGCGAAGAGCTCCTCTTCCTCGCGCGAAACGAAGGTGATCGCGTCGCCGGTTTTCAGCGCTCTGGCCGTGCGACCGATGCGATGCGTGTAGTCTTCCGGAACGCTCGGTACGTCGTAGTTGACGACGTGACCCAGATCGTTGATATCGATACCGCGAGCCGCAATATCGGTCGCGACCAGGACGCGATACTTACCGCGCTTGAAGGCTTCGAGCGCGCGGGTGCGCTGCGCCTGCGAGCGATCGCCGTGGATGCGTTCGGCCATCACGTTGCTGCGCGCGAGGGCGGCGGCGAGCTTATCGGCCCGATGCTTCGTTCGCGTGAAGACGATGGCGCTGAAGATCGCTCCGTCCTTCTTTAAGAGATCGACCAAGAGGTCGGTCTTGAGATGCTGATCGATGCCGTAGACGGACTGCGCGATCGTTTCCAGCGGAGCGGAGGTCGGCGTCAGGTTGACGCGTACCGGATCGTTCAGCAAATCGCGGGTGAGCCCGGCGATCTGGTCGGGGATCGTGGCGGAGAAGAAGAGCGTTTGGCGCTGCGTCGGAAGCGTTGCCGTGATGCGGCGCACCATCGGTAAGAAGCCCATATCGAGCATGCGATCGGCCTCGTCGAGAACGAGGATCGAGATATTGCCGAGTTTGGCCGCACCCTGCTGCATGAGATCCACTAGGCGTCCGGGCGTAGCGACGATGATATCGACGCCGGCTTTAAGCGCGTTGATTTGCGGGCGATAGCCCATCCCGCCGTAAACCGCAGCGATGCGGATATCGGTGAATTTCGCGAGGTCGCGCAGATGCATGGTGATCTGCTGGGCGAGTTCGCGCGTCGGGCAGAGAATGAGCGCTCGCGACGTTCCGCGCGGCTGATCGATCAACGCGTGGAGAATCGGCAGCCCGAATGCAGCGGACTTACCGCTACCGGTGGAAGCGCTGGCGAGAACGTCGCGCCCTTCCATAGCATGCGGAATCGATTCGAGTTGAATGGGGGTGGCTTGGGTGAATTTTAATGCTTCGACCGCGCGAAGAAGCGACGGGTGAAGCCCGAGGTCTGTAAAGGTTGAAATGATGATATTCTTTCGAGTGAGCGCAATTCGATCGGCTACTACTCGAAAGATCGCGCGGGGGGAGTCGCGTTAGTATTGCACGGTGCGGGGGTTAAAGTCAAATGAACGCCATGCGCTGCGACTAAAGGCGCCGGAGCTACCGACTGTAGAATCAGCTTGCTTGGAGGGCATTCCGTTTGAGAACGGCTAGGATTTTACGCGTCGGCGGAACGCCGGCCGATAACGCTGTTTTGGATGCGTTGCTGCGTGGCGCCGGCTATTCCGACGTATCTTTTGTCGTCGCAAAGGATGCGCCGAGCGTCATCACCTCCGGCGGCATCGACCTGGTACTGCTCGATTTGGTCGGTTCGAGCGCCGAGATCTTTGCGGCACTTCGCGCCGCGGTTCCGCGCGAGGCCGCGATCGTTCCCGTGATCGTCACCGCGCCGCTGGCATCTGCCGATCGAATCGCGGCCTGCCTTCAACGCGGTGCGGAGGAGTGGCTTGCGACGCCCGTCGACGCCCAAAACCCCGTACTGGTCGAGCGACGCGTCGCGCTGGCGCTGGAACGAACCAAGCTGCGCACCTTGCGCGACCGCGTCCAGCGCGCCACGGCCGATCCCAATGCGACCTCGATCCTGGAACTGCACACCCACGCGTCGGGCCGCTTCGTTCCGCGCGAATTCCTGGATCATCTCAATCGACAGACGCTCGCCGACGTTAGGTTGGGCGACCACGTGCAGCGCGATATGACGGTGTTCTTCAGCGATATCCGCGATTTCACCGCACTTTCGGAGCAGTTGACGCCGCAGCAAAATTTCGATTTTCTCAATTCGTATTTGCAACGGATGACGCCCGTGATCCGCGCCCATCACGGGTTTGTCGATAAGTACATCGGCGACGCGATCATGGCGCTGTTCCCTCGCGAACCGGGCGACGCGTTACAGTCGGCCGTGCAGATCCTCGAACAGGTCGCTCGTTATAACGAAGGCCGCAAGAACGCGGGATACGTCCCGATTCGGATCGGCATCGGCTTGCATCGCGGCGAGTTGATCCTTGGGACAATCGGCGAAGAAGAACGCATGCAAACCACCGTGATTGCCGACGCGGTGAACGTCGCTTCGCGCATCGAGGGGCTGACGAAAACCTTCGGCGTTCCGCTCCTCGTGAGCGGATCGGTCATCGAAAGCCTGCCGCAGGATCACGCATTCAAGCTGCGCCAGCTCGGCGCCGTCAAGGCCAAGGGCAAGACCAAGAGCGTCGAGATCTACGAATGCTTCGAAGGCGACGAGGAGGAGCTGCTCGCGCATAAGCTCCGTACCGCGGAGCAGTTCGCGAAGGGCATCGTCGAGTTTCGTAAGGGTATGTTTCTCTCGGCAGGCAAAATTTTCGCCCGAATCGCCGAGCTCGACCGTCGGGACTTGCCGGCCGCTTACTTCCGCGACGCCTGCACCCTCACGGCCGTGCACGAGCGAGGGAGGGGTCCCTGGGACGGAGCGGAGAGGATCGAGGCCAAATAGGCCTAAAAGACTAGGATTCACGATTCGAGAGGGACCGCGATGCCGCCTCAGTTCCAGTTTAGGACGATCTTGAGCCTCTGCGCCGCGAGCATGGCGATCGCGACGGGGGCGATACCGGCTTCGGCTGCCCCGGCAGCACCGGTTCCGAGCGTCGTCATGCAGGCTGCGGCGGCCAACGCGCGGGCCCTGCAAGGCACCCTGGTTCACGAGCGGCACATCACCATCAGCGTATCGGCCGGGCCGATGCACTACTCGGAGCAGAACGACGCCCGCCTGTTGATGGCCAACGGTCTGTACGAGCAGCTACGCTACACGCACGTCGTCGAGAACGGGAAGACGCTGGGGGCCGCAGCGATCGAAAAGCGCGACGAGGAAATCAATAGCGAACTCGCACGCGGTAGCGGCAACTTCAAGCAGCCGTTCGATGCACGCTTCCTTCAGGATTACAGCTACCAAACCGACGCAAAGTGCGTCTGCCTGCCGAACGCGGTTGCCGTACGCTTTCACAGTCTCGTTCGCGACGACTCCCACGGCGACGGCGTGATGCAGATCGATCGCAGCAGCGGACGCGTCCTCGATGTCACCTACACGCCGGACGTGCTGCCCGCACACGCGAGTTCGTGTACTACCACCGAAGCGTTCGCCGAAGTGCTCCCGGGCGTCTGGACGATCGTGCGGATCGAGCGCTCGTACCACGGGCACGTTGCATTTTTCGGCGGAGGGGGCGACGTGGTGGAAACGCTCGACCACTTTCAATCCGTGCGCAGCGCCCGAGCCGGCCTCTCCTACCTCAACGACGTCGCGCAATCGTCGGGAGAACGATAGGCCCGAACTGCTGCGCACCCGAGGCGACAGCTAGTGCTCGAGCGTCAAAACGGCGCAACGCACCGGCCTGGGCATGGTACTCTCCCTGCCGACGACACGGCTGCTCGATGCTAGGAAGCGCGGTCGATGCTGATGGCGGCATCCCAGGCGTAGGTCGCAAGCCAATGGGTGGCAAGGTAATCGCCGGAAACGGCGTGCTCCACGCTTGCTCCGTAGAGCCGGTGCGCGTGTTCGAGCAAGACGGGCTGATCCAGCACGGGCGCAATGCGCGCGAGTACGCCGGCGCGCGAGAGATTGAGACCGTGCAAATGCACGATCTGGCCGTCTGCGACATCGGGAACTTCAGCTACCGAAAGGATGCGGGATGCCGGCGATAACGCCGGCAAAAAATCGCTCCACCACCGCGCAAACGCATCGCGCGGCAGAATGCGCAGCATGAGGTCGGCCTCGGCCAACCCGGGCGAGAGAAAATCGTTCCCGCTGCGCTCCCACCGCTCGGGCCAACCCCTGTCGCTTCCGAACCACGCTTGCGCGCGATCGGCGATCGAGCGCTGGAGCGCCGGCAACCCCAAGACAGCGGCCGCATCCAGCATCACTCCGAGTGCGAAAGCGGTGTTGGAGTGAACGCCGTGGCGGATCGGTTCGCTCAAAATGTTAAGCCACGCCACAGCAGTTTCGGAGATCCGCGCCGCCATGCCGGCCAGTTGCGGTGCCCGCTCGCGGATCGTCGCATCGCCGGCATTCCGAGCCGTCGCGGCGAGAAGCATGGCCCACGCCCAGCCGTACGGCCGCTCGTATGACGGATGCGTTGCGAGGTACGCGGTCTCCGCAGCGATGTTCGCGGCGCCAAGATTGCCGACAACGGCGGTTTGCAGTGCGGCAAGCTCGCTTGGCGCGCCCGCACCAAGCGCGGCGAAATGGTTCAGCAGTTGCACCGCGGTCCAGTGTGAGTGGACGCTGGAATGCCAGTCGAACGAATTGCCGAACGCCGGATGCACCGCGGTCGGGTCGCGCGGCGTCTCGCCGCTGCGCATAAGGTGGGCATCGTGATACGGATAGCGCGTGGTCACGTTCGCCAGGATCACCGGTACGATCCGCGGGGCGAGTTCTTCGTGTAGCGCGATCATCGGAACGGAAAGATCAGCATAAAGCACACATTCACCGCCAGGAGCAGAATCGCCGTTGGGATCTGCACCTTGATTTGCCCGTACTTATCGCGCATTTCCAACAGCGCGGGCGGCACCAAGTTGAAATTGGCAGCCATCGGCGTGCAGAGGGTCCCGCAGAATCCGGCCAGCATGCCGATCGCGAACAGCGGCGCGGGGTGCGCGCCCATCTGTTGCACGAGGATCGGCCATCCGACGGCCGCCGTCATAATCGGAAAGGCCGCAAACGCGTTGCCCATGATCAGTGTGAAGCCGGCCATGCCGAGCGCATAGACGATCACCGCAAGCACCCGCGAGTGCTCCGGGACGATGTGGTGCACGATCACGCCGACCTGCGTCCCCACGCCCGCCTGGGTGAAGAGCAGCCCCAACGTGGAGAGCATTTGCGGCAGCAGCGCCGCCCAGCCGATCGACTCGAGCAGACGTCGCCCCTCCGTAAAGGCGACGGCCGGATTCTTTGGCCGCAGCAGAGCCCAGCCGACGACGAGCGCCGCGATCGTCGCAACGCCCAGGCCGACGAGCGTTTGCGTACCGGCGACGAGCAGCAGATGCCCGCCGATGGAAAGCCGGCCTCCTTCGATCGCGATCAGTACCGTAACCGCCGGAATGGTGAGCGCCGGAACGAAGAGCAGATTACGCCGGCGCGCCGCGCTGGCCTCGCGTTCCGCCTCGGTCGTCGTGCGTACCGTGCCGGGACCGGTAAGCCCGAAGCCCGCGATCAGCGCGGTTACGATCACCGCTCCGCCGAGCAGCCACGACGGTATCGTCGGATGCAGCGCCGCGGGCGAGCCGGCCGGCCCGGCAACGAAACTGCCCGCGCAGAGCGACGCGCCCAGCAAGCACCAGAATATCGCGTTGGTCCAGCGCTTGGGATGCTCGCGATCGAACGCAATCTGCACGCCGACGATGAAGAAGAACCCGCCGCACAGCCAGTATATCCACTCCGCGCCGATCATTGCGCGCTCGCCGGCTGCTCGGGCGAATCGGCCATCATTGCCGCCACGCGCGCGTCAAGCCGCAGCAGCCGAAAGCCGTGGATCAGAAACGCCGCGATCGCGGTGGGGACGGCCCAGATCGCAACCTGCAACGCATCGAGTTTAAGATGATAGTTCGCATCCACGTAAGCAGTGATCAGCAGCACCGATCCGATCGCAACGAAGCAATCTTCGCCGAAGAATACGCCGATCGTATCCGCCGCCGCAGCGTGTGCCTTGATCGCTTCGGTCACCGGTTCGGGAACGCGGCCGTGCGAACGCATCACCGCACCCTCGGCCATCGGATAGATGACGGGCCGCACCATCTGCGCGGGGCCGCCGATGCTGGTTAATCCGAACGCGGCAGTGAGCTGTCGAACGAAGAGATAGACGAGCAGCAAACGCCCTGCCGTTAGTCCGGCCGCCTGCGAAACCAGCGTTTTCGCTCGCTGCTGCAAGCCGTATCGCTCGAGCAGACCGATGACGGGCAGCACCAAAAACGCAAGCGTGATCGACCGGCTGCTCGCAAACCCCGAGCCGAACGCCTCGAGGATGTGCAGCGGGCTCACACCCCCGAGCAACGCGGAAACGATCCCGGCAATGGTGACCACAAGCAGTGGATTAATACGCAGGGCAAAGCCGACGACGACGAGCGCCACGCCGAGCAAAACGATCATGCATACTCCTGTCGCGATCGGTCCGGGTTCGCTCTAATTTCCCGGCATGTAAAGAACTCCTCGACCTCGTCTGTGCCGGACTGGGACGCCGTGCGCTTCCGTCGATCGGCGTGCAGGTGGTGTGGCGGCGACTTTCCGGGCCCGTGGGCGGGATTTTCTCACGGCGTGGCAGCCTTGGCGACAATTCGCGTAGCCATGCGAGCGAAAATCAACTGATGAAAAGGTGCTACGGCGTACCAATAAAGATTGCCCAAGAGGCCGCGCGGCTCGAAAAATGCCGTTTGGCGAAAGATGCTGCCGCCGTTAGCTGTGCCTTCGGCCTCGAATTGGAGCCATGCGTGCCCCGGCAGCTTCATTTCAGCGCGGAGTCGCAACAGGCGTCCGGTTTCGTATGCCTCCACGCGCCAGAAATCGATTGCATCGCCGACGCGAAGCTCCGTCGCGGATCTTCGACCACGCCTCAGGCCGACGCCGCCGACGAGCCGGTCCAGCCATCCGCGAATACGCCAGAGCGTATCTGCGGCGAGCCATCCCCGACGCCCACCCAGCGAGCTGAATACTGCTGCTACACGTTCCGGCGCAGCCGACGTCACGCGCTCGCGGCGATCGATCAACATGCCCTCTTTGACCCCGGTAAAATCGCCGGCGATCGTTCGGAGATCGAAGGCGTCGAACCATGTGGTTTCGGGCCCTACCGTGCTATATCGATCGAGCGCACGACCCACGGCTTCGTCAAAGCCCATCGGGTGAATATCGGGAAAATCTGTTTCTGCGGAACGTTCGTGGACGATCACCTCGTTGTAAAGGCCGCGAATGAGGGGTTGCGCGATGCTGGCAGAAATCGGCGTAACGATGTGCACCCAGTACGACGAGAGTTGCGGGGTGAAGAAGGGTACGACAACGATCCAGCGAGTGAGACCCCGAATTTTAGCGTAACGTAGCATCATCTCACGGTAGGTCATAACGTCGGTGCCGCCGATCTCGTATGTGTGCGTTCGGTTGGGACGCGTTAACGCGGCGATCAAATACGAGAGCACGTCGCGAATCGCGATCGGTTGAACGCGCGTCACGACCCAGCGCGGAGCGATCATTACCGGTAGGCGTTCCGTGAGGTATCGCATCATTTCGAAGCTAACCGAACCGCTACCGATGATCTGGGCC
>DATKQG010000096.1 GCA_035532835.1 Candidatus Dormiibacterota bacterium | reverse complement strand
TCCAGCGTTACGTCGAGATCGCGGCGAATCGTCGAAACGTCCCGATAGAGCTTGGCTTCATCGCCGTGTTTGATGACGAGTTGCTCGAGTTTTGCGCTACCCGCGAGCGCCGGGTTCGCAACCAGCGCGTCCAGCGTGCCGGCGGCTTTGATCAGCTTGATCGCCGTTTTTTCGCCCACGCCCGGAATGCCGGGGAGATTATCGGACGGGTCGCCCTTGAGCCCGCGGTAATCCGGCAGTTGCTCCGGCGTCAGTTCGAAGCGTTCGTACACCGCTTGCCGATCGTAGCGGCCGAGGTCGCTAATGCCGCGCCGCGTCGTTAGCACCGTCGTGTTGTCGTCGACGATCTGTAATAAATCGAGATCGCCCGTTACGACGAGCGTTCGTTCGCCGTGTTGCGCGGCTTGTTGCGCGATCGTGGCGATGATGTCGTCGGCTTCCTGGCCTTCGATCTCCATCACGGGAATATCGTACGCCGCCAGCAACGCGCGCACCAAGGCGAATTGGCTGCGCAAATCGTCCGGCATCCGGTCGCGTTGCGCCTTGTACGCGCCGTAGAGCGCCACGCGGTCGGCGGGCAATCCTTTATCGAACGCGGCGATCACGTGCGTCGGGCGCTCGTCGGCGATGAGCTTGTTGAGCATATTCGTAAAGCCGAGTACCGCGTTGATCGGCGCACCGCTGCTGGTGGTTAAGGTCGGCGGCAGGGCGAAGAATGCCCGATACACCAAGCCGTACGTATCCAGCAACATCAAGGTTCGCGATCGGTCTTGCGCCATGCTCATATACCCGTCATATAACGATGGTCGATGTCGCGGCGGTAACGCGTCCATCGTCGGCCATCTTGAGGATCGAAATGGTGTACCGTCCCGGCTGAGCCGGTAGCGGAACCGACACGCTCGCGCCCGCGCTGCGTTCGACGCTCCACGACATCGTCTGCGAATCGGCCTGAGCGATCGTCAAGTCCGGCGGCGGCAACGAACGCCGCACGAAGCCCAGGACCTGCGCGTGTTCGCCGCTGGAATCGACCCACGGGTGCCACGTCGTTCCGGCAGGCGCGCTATTCTGCGTTGCCGCGAGCCCCACGGCCAACAATGCCGGTGCCGATTCGAAACGCGCGCTACCGGACGGCTCGCCGCGACTCACGCGCACGGCGATCGTCCCCGGGCCGCTCAACGCCTGATCTAGCGGAATCTTTGCGACAGCGCCCGCGCGCTGCAGATCGAGCGGAACCACGGCGGGGCGGCCCGGCGCATCGAGCGCGAGCGGCACGGCGGTCCAGTCCAGCGCTCCATCGCGAACGAACGCCGCACCCACGCGCATATCGCCCGGAGCGTCGATGGCCTTGAGGCCCGCATCCGCCGCGCCCCCATCGCTCGGTACGACCGCGATCTGCGCGCCGAGCGCGCTCTCGAGCGTGAAGAGCGCATCGCCGCGCGCACCCGCGAGCTCGCCGCGCGCTCGAATTTCCTCTCCATCGCGATACATCGAGCGATCGAGCACGATGTGCACGTTACCGCTGCCGGTGCCGCCGGCTTCGGCCGTCGCTTGCGGCACCATCTCGATTTGATTGGCATCCATAACCACCGCCCCATCGACGGTGGCCGAAGCGAAGATAAAATTGGTTCCCAGTTGCGCCGACGAGAACGCACCGCGCGCGTGCCCTTGCGCGTCCACGCGCAGCTTCTGCTCCTCGACCGACGTCCCGTGTTGCAACCGCAACGTCACCAATGCGCCGGCGACCGGCTTTCCGCTCCCGACGTCGTTGAGATAGACGTCGAACGCGGCCGGCGTCCCAAGCGTCTGCCGATCGCGATCGAGATGGAGACGAATCGCCGCGCGCCCGGTCGGCACCACGATTCGCGTGTCGGCGGTCGCACCGCCCGAAGAAGCTCGCACGCCGTACGTCGAGGCCAGGCCGTCGGTGGGTTTGGGAATCATCACGGTTGCATGCCCGCTCGCATCGGTGCGTACCGTCACGTCGAGCCAACGCGACGTGGCCCAAGGCGTGCCCGTGGGCGTGTAATCGACGAAGACGTGCGGCGAACGCACCACTTCGACGTGAACCGGAACGTCGCCGCGCGAGGCGGTGATCGTTACCGGCACGTTCGCCTTGGGGTCGCAGGCGGATGCGCACGAGCTCAGCTGCAGCGAGAGTCCGTTTGCATCGGCATCCACGTGCACGCTCGCGCTTCCAACCGCCCCGTCGACCTGCGCGAGGAGTGCGTAATCCCCGGCTGCGGCGCTCGCCGGCACCGGCAACGTCGCGACAAACGCGCCGGCCGCATCGATCGGAACGCTCTCTTGCGCGACCAACGTTCCGCCCTTGCGCAACGATATCGCCGCCTCACCCTTCGCAACGCGCATCGCTTCACCGGAACGCGTCCGCGCGAAACCGACCACGTTCACGCTATCTCCCGCATGGATGACGGCGGTCTGCGTGCGCACGCCGACAATCGTCGCCGGCAACGGCGCTTGCGGCAGCAGGCTGACGAACGCGTAACTCTTACCCCACTGCGCGAGCGCAAAGACCGGGCGCGGAGACCGATCCCAGGTGACGATGCCATGCGCATCCGTCAGGCGCGTGACAAACTTCGATCCGACGACGAACTGCACGCGCATGCGAGCGAGCGCGCGGCCGGAACCGAGATCGGCCCCGTAGAGCAAGATCTGCCCCGGTGTCTCTTTCGTAAGCAGGCCGACGCGCGTGCGGTTGATCCAGACTTGCTCGCCAACCTTGCCGCGCCGCGCTTCGACCACGAAGAAGCCTTGGCGGTTCCCGAGCGGCAGCGCCACTTCGTTAGAGCCGAATTGATAGCCGCCCGGGGGCGAGTAGCGAAATGTCGCAACCGGTTTACGCCCGCGCGTGTCGATGGCCCGAGGGCGCGCGTTCGAGCCCGCCGTCAACACGTCGCCCGGGTCCACCTGGTAGATGGCAAAATCGACCGGCGTGCCGGAATAGGTATCGAGCCGCACCGTCGTCGTCTTCCACGGCACGTTAGAATCTTGCGCAAAAAGGGCAAAGTACGCATCTAAGCTATGCAAATCGACAATAGGACGAGCGGCAAAGACCGGGGTGCTAGCGAGCGCAAGAGCGAGCAGCATCGCGAGAAACGTGCGAAAGACGAACATCGGCCCGACGGCCTTCGGCGGGGGAAGGTTGATGCCCCGCGCGCGAGTAAAGGCGCCCGTTAGTGGACGAGCAAGGAACCGGAGGGAACTCTACCTCCACGCGATGCCGTTTCTGCGGATGTGACGAGCAAACGAATCGGCTCGAAGAATTGCGCGAAAAGGACCACTATGCGGTGGTCGTGGCCTGCGGATCGTGCGGGCATGCCTTCGTTGCGCTCTCACGCAACTAATACTTGGATCTTTAACGAACGCGAGAACCGATCATGACGACCCTACAGCGGGCAAGCGCGCTCGCTTTGCTCCTCCTCCTGCCAAGCGTACCGGCATTTGCCGCCACCCAGCCGGCCCACGCAGCGGCCAAAAAGCCGGTCCCGCTGCCAACGCCGCACCTCTCGAAAGTCAAACTCCATACGGAATTCGTGGTCGAGGTGAACAAGCTCGGCCAGGTCGTGCGCGTGAAATCGGGCAAATCGTGCCCGAATCTAACCTTCAACGCGCAGACCTACGGCAACGTGCTGCAGACCTGGATTCGCCATCCCGACGGAACCGCCGAAGTCGGCCTCTACAAAGTGACGTACGACTACGATCCGCACGGCGCCAAGGTGACGCGCCACGTTTCGCTCCTCAAAGCCGGCGGCAATTGGGGTTCGATGCGCGGAGCGGCCAACCAGATGGTGGATGAAGCGCACCAAGAAGACCGGCAGAAGTCTCCGTCCCTTCCGGGGCTCAACAGCATCCTGAAAGCCACACCAACCCCGCACCCGCACGGCTAGGCCCGTTATGGCCAAGCGCAAGCGCCCGAAGGAACGCCCACCGATCCCTCGGGCGCTTTTTTTCGACGAAGCGGCGGATCGCGCGCGTAGCTGTGGATCGAAGGATGCATATCCCAGCGAGCAGCATGCACGCGCCACCGCCGCGATGAATGGTATGGCCGATGCGCTGAACGTCTACCGCTGCCGATACTGCGAGTTCTGGCATCTCACCCGACGTCGCGAGGAGTACATCGACTAATGCGTTTGGTTAGCTTTATCGACGCGCAGGGCCGCGTTGGGCCCGGCATCCTGGAGGGCGAGACGGTACGCGTCATCAACGCGCCCGATTTGCGTTCGTACATCGCCCTCTCGCCCGATCGGCGCAGCGCCGCCGTGGGCAGCGAGACCGTTGCGCTACGCGACGTTCGCCTGGACGTTCCGGTGCGGCCGCAGCGCAATATTTTCTGCGTCGGCCGCAACTATCTCGAGCACGCCAAAGAAGGCTCGAAGGCACTGGGCCTCGATCTCAAGCTGCCCGACGTTCCGACGTTCTTCACCAAAGCCCCAACCGCGCTGGCAGCGCCGGATGCGACCCTACATCTCCAAGCCCGCGTCTCCCCGCAGTACGATTTCGAAGCCGAGTTGGCGGTCGTCATCGGGACGCGATGCAAAGACGTCACCGAAGCGCAAGCGATGGACGTCGTGTTCGGTTACACGTGCCTCAACGACGTCACCGCTCGCGATCTGCAGCGCGCGCATCTGCAATGGTTCAAGGGTAAGAGCCTGGACGATACGTGCCCGCTCGGGCCGTGGATCGTCACCGCCGACGAAGTGGGCGACCCGCACGCGCTTTCAATCGGCTTCCGCCTGAACGGCGAGCAGAAGCAACGCAGCTCGACGGGAAGCATGATCTTTCGCATACCGCGCTTGATCGCCGAACTCTCCAAAGGCATGACGCTCGAACCGGGCGACGTGATCGCGACCGGAACGCCGGAAGGCGTCGGCTTCGCGCGCACCCCACCCGAGTTTCTCGCCGACGGCGACGTGATGGAAGTGGAGATCGAACGCATCGGCACGTTGCGTAACAAGGTCGACATTCGCTAACGTGCCCAACCTCGCGCTCGCCCTCTGCGGGCTCGCCGCAATCGGCTTGCTCTCCATCGGCACGCTCGCGCTCGTCTCCCCGCAACGGCTTTCGCGCAGCTACGGCATTCCGGTGCAAGACCCGGCCGGGCTCGCATTCGTGCGCGCGACCGGCGCACGCGACCTGCTGATCGGGCTCATCTTCGGCGCCGGCGTGTACTTTCAAGACGCGCTGCAATTACTGATTCTCTGCGCGATCGGCGTGCTGCTCTCCGTCGCAGATTTCACGATCGCGTTCTTTTCGAATGGGCGCACGATGCGCAGCGAGTACGCCGCGCACATCGGCGGCGCCGTCGCCTTCGCCATCCTCATCGCCCTCCTCGCCCGCCAACTCCACGTGTAACCGCGAGCGAGGCCTTCCAACTGCGGCCAAATCGCTCTGCATACTCGACACAGATGCGACGCCGGACCCGCGCCATGCGCAAGAAGAGCCCCTGCCGACCGCACGGGGCTCTTCTACTATCCTGGGTGAATGAAAAACGCTAGCGCTTAACTAGTTCGGCAGAAGGTTCGGATGCTTTGTCAAGAGAGAGGCTGGGCAGTCTTGGATTTTGAGATGATCGGGAAGCACTGCAGCCAAACGTTTCAAGTCTAGCGGTCGAAGCCCCAACGCTTTCATCAATGGGGCCGACGCACTTGGCATCGCCTGCATCAGCTGAACGTTATCGTGCATGCGATACACGTACCCAAAAACGAGGCCTTTCGCATCAACTATTTGCTTGATCTGCACAACCCACGTTCCAGGCCCCTTCCCCTCTGGTAGGATGTCGCCGTAAACGTAAGGCGAGTGTCCGCAATGCAAGCCATTCGGAAAACTCGGACTAGCCGATCCTTTCCCGAAAGCCAAGATTGCCATCGTCAACGCAACCAGAAAGAGCTTCAAACTACACAAGTTGTTTGCCTTGGCTTTCGCATTTTTGAACCGCGCTGCCAGCAGACAGGCCACCAGTCCATTGAAAGATACCACCCTTTAAAATCGCGTATATAAAACGAGTATGGGCGGATAAACCAACGATTTTTGCCCACACCCGCCGCCCGATTATTCTTAATACACGATTGCTTCCCTCCGCCATTAAGCCGAGATTCCCCGGCGGCGCGACCGGAGGGTTAGGCCGTATGGCGCGGAACTCGCGAGCATGATCGTAGCCGTTCCACGTGAGGCCGCCTCCAACGAACGCCGCGTCGCGCTCGTGCCGGAGACCGTCGCCCGATTCGTCAAGGCCGGAAACACCGTGCGCATCGAACGGGGGGCCGGCGCCGCGGCCGCCTATCCGGACGAACTCTATACCGCCGCCGGGGCGCAGATGGCCGAGAGCACGGCGCAGCTTGCCGGCGACGCCGATGTAGTCGTCACCGTAGGGCGCCCGAGCGAAGCGGTGCTCGCAGCAATGAAACCCGGCGCCGCGGTCGTCGGCTTTTTTAACCCGCTCGGCGACCCCGCGTACGTTGAAGCGCTGGCCCAACGCGGGCTCACCGCCCTCGCGATGGAGATGATCCCACGCATCACGCGCGCGCAGTCGATGGATGCGCTTTCCTCGCAGAGCAACATCGCGGGATACAAAGCGGTGCTCCTTGCAGCATCCGCCTTGCCGAAGTTCTTCCCGATGCTCACGACGGCGGCCGGCACGATTCCACCCGCAAAGGTTTTGGTGCTCGGGGCGGGCGTCGCTGGATTGCAGGCGATCGCCACCGCGCGCAGGCTCGGCGCCGTCGTTAGCGGATACGACGTGCGGGCCGCCGTGCGCGAACAAGTGCAATCGCTCGGCGCGCACTTTCTCGAGTTCGATCTCGGCGCCGATGCCGAAGGCAGCGGCGGATATGCGAAGGAGCTCACGCCCGAACAGCAAGAGCGGCAACGCACCTGGATGGTCGAGCAGATCGGCGCAAACGACGTCGTTATTACGACGGCGCTGGTGCCGGGGCGCCGCGCCCCCGTTCTGGTGAGCGAAGCGGCGATCGCCGCGATGAAGCCCGGAAGCGTGATCGTCGATTTGGCGGCGGAGGCCGGCGGCAACAGCGCGCTCACCAAGGCCGACGAAATCGTGATCTCGCCAAACGGCGTGCAGATCATCGGCACCACCAACTTAGCGGGGAGCATGCCGTACCACGCAAGCATGCTCTACTCGCGCAACGTGTTTGCGCTCCTAACGCCGATGGTCGTCGACGGCGCGTTCGTCGTGGACATGAACGACGAGGTGGTGCGCGGCGCGTGCATCGCCCGCGACGGCAAAGCACTCGTAGGAGGAAACAAATCGTGACCGACGTTACGCACCTGATGACGCTGCTCACCGTGCTGGTGTTGGCGGTGTTCGTTGGATTCGAGGTGATCTCGAAGGTGCCCACGACCCTGCATACGCCGCTGATGTCCGCAACCAATGCGATTCACGGGGTCGTGATCGTCGGCGCGATCGTCGTGGTAGCGAATCTGTTTGGCGTGCAAGGGAATAACCCGCTGCTCACCACGCTCGCGATTATCATGGTGACGCTCGGCGCGATTAACGTCTTCGGCGGCTTCGCCGTAACCGAGCGAATGTTGCAGATGTTCCGGCGGAAGGAGAGCAAATGAACGTCGCGATTTCCCTCGCGGACTTAGTGGCGATCGCGCTCTTCATTCTCGGCTTGCATTATCTCAACGCGCCGCCGACGGCGCGCCTGGGGAACCGATTGGCAGCCGTCGGCATGTTGATCGCCGTCATCGGCGTGCTGGTAACGACGCTCGGCATCGGCTGGTGGGCCATCGCGATCGGCGTGATCCTCGGCGGGACGATCGGCGTTCTCGCCGCCGTCAAAGTAAAGATGACCGCGATGCCGCAGATGGTCGCGCTCTACAACGGTGCGGGCGGCGGCGCGGCGGCGCTCATCTCGACGGTTGAATACTACGTCTACGCCTCGGGCTCGAACCCGATCGATCCGGTGATCTCGGTTTCGCTCATCCTTTCGGCGATTATCGGCGCGCTGAGTTTTGCCGGCTCGATCATCGCGTTTCTCAAACTGCAAGAGCTGATGACCGGCCGGCCCATCACCTATCCCGGGCAGCAGTTCGTCAACGGCATCCTGGCGCTGAGCGCCGCCGCCATCGCGGTCTGGTTCGTCGCCACCGCCGGGACGCTTCCGGTGTGGGCGTATCCGGTGCTGCTCGTGGTGGCGCTCGCGTTGGGCGTGCTCTTCGTGCTGCCGATCGGCGGCGCGGATATGCCGGTGGTTATCTCGCTGCTCAATTCGTTCACCGGCGTCGCGGTCGCGATCACCGGATTCGAAATCAATTCGACGCTGCTCATCATCTGCGGCGCGCTCGTCGGGGCGAGTGGTACGCTGCTCACCGTACTGATGGGCAAGGCGATGAATCGTCCGCTCACCAACGTGCTGTTCGGCGCATTCGGTGCGGCCGGCGGCAGCGAGCCCGCGGGCGGCGCCGGCGGTGGCCCGCAGAACGTTCGTAGCGCCAGCGCCGACGATGTGGCCGTGATGCTTGCCTACGCACAGAAGGTGATCTTCGTGCCCGGTTACGGCATGGCGGTCGCGCAGGCGCAACACAGCGTCAAAGCCCTGGCGGACCAGCTTGAAAAGCGCGGCGTCAAGGTTGCCTACGCGATTCATCCGGTCGCCGGACGCATGCCCGGACACATGAACGTCCTTCTCGCCGAAGCGAACGTACCGTATCCGCAACTGCTCGATATGGAAGACGTCAATCCCGAATTCCCAACCACCGACGTCGCGCTGGTGATCGGCGCGAACGACGTTACCAATCCGGCCGCGCGCAACGTGACGAGCTCGCCGATCTACGGTATGCCGATTCTCGACGTCGATAAAGCTGCGAACGTCGTCGTACTCAAGCGGTCGATGCGTTCGGGATTCGCCGGGATTGAAAACCCGCTCTACGAGATGCCGAACACTTCGATGCTCTTCGGCGATGCTAAAGCGTCGGTCGATGCCCTGACGGCGGCCGTCAAGGCGCTGTGAGCGCGACGCGCCGGCACATCGAGAGCGGCAGCGTGTGGGAGACGCGCGTCGGTTACTCGCGTGCCGTGCGCGTCGGCGATTTTGTTTTCGTTTCCGGCACGACGGGAGATGGAGCGGATGCGTACGAGCAGACGAAAGCCGCGATCGCTCGCATCGAAGTCGCCTTGGTTGAAGCGGGATCCGCGCTCGACGACGTCGTGCGTACGCGCATTTTCACGACGAATATTGCCGATTGGGCGCCGATCGGCAAGGCGCACCGCGAAGCCTTCGCGGACATCCGTCCCGCCGCGACGATGGTCGAGGTGTCGCGGCTGATCGCACCGGAGATGCTGGTCGAAATCGAAGTCGACGCGTACCTGAGGTAACGCCCGTGGCAACCAAACAACGGCGGAGCTTCGGCCACGCGGCGCATAGCGCATTCATCTTCGACACCTCAAAAATCGAGCTCGGCTACGTCGCGCGCTGCACGGTCGGCGTTGCCGTTCCGTTGCTCGTCGCGCTGGTGCTCGGATATCCGGCGTTCGGTTTAGCCGCCGCGATCGGCGCCTTGAGCGTGGGATTTGCATCGCAGCAGGGCGTCTATCGTACGCGCGCTGCGGCGATGCTGTGGACTGCCTTCGGCATGGCGGTCTCGACCGCCGCCGGATCGCTCGCCGCGCCGCATCCTATCGCCATGGTCTTGGTGGCCGTTGCTTGGGGCTTCGCATATGGGGCGCTCGTCGCCCTCGGCCCGGCGGCAACGGTCGTCGGCCTCAACTCGTGCGTCGCGTTGGCGCTCGCCAGCGCGTATTCGCTCGATGGACAGCAGATTCTCGTGCAGTCCGGGCTCGTGCTCGCCGGGGGACTCTTGCAGACGCTGCTGCTCGTTGCCATCTGGCCGATGCGGCGGTACGGCATCGAACGCAGCGTACTTCGCGATGCCTATGCGGGGCTCGCCGTCTATGCGCGAGCGATGGCGGGCGGAACGCACGCATTGCCGGATGCGAGCCTCTTCCAGAAAGTGCGCGCGGCGCTCGCCGACCCTCAGCCCTTCGCCCGCCGGCGCGACCTCGTCGCCTTCTCGGTGCTCCAAGACGAAGCGGAACGCATTCGCTCCGCGCTCGCAGCGCTTACCGCGGATCACTATTATTGGGAGCAGCAAGGGGAACGCGCGATGTGCGCGGCCATCGAGCATGTCGGCTCGACGTGCGCGCTCGTGCTCGAGGCGATCGCGACCGCGCTCGATCGAGCGAGCGAACCGGAGGCGCAAGACGGTTTGTGGGAGGATGCGCGGCACGCCGTCGATACCGTCAACGCGCGGCCGGGAGCGCGCCAAGCATTCGCGCAAGCGCAAGCGCTTCTCGGGCAACTGCGCGCCGCGTGGCGAAGCGCGGGTTTTCCGGCCGAGGCTCCCGCGCCCGAAACGCCGCCGCGGCTGCGCCCACACGTCGATCGGTGGAGCGACGGATGGCTCGCGATACGATCGAATCTCAATCTGCGTTCGCCGGTGGGGCGCCACGCCGTTCGCCTCGCGCTCGCTCTGGGGCTAGCGATGCTTTTCGCGCAGCGCCTTCCGGCGGCTCGCGGATACTGGATACCGCTCACCGTCGTGCTGATCCTCAAGCCCGATTTTACCGCCACCTTCGAGCGCGGCTTCGCCAGAATCATCGGAACGTTAATCGGTGCCATATTCGTAACCGCGCTGGTCGTGTACGCGCACCCGACTGCCGACGTCTCGATCGAATTGGCGATCGTTTTCGCGGCGCTCGGATACGTTGCGTTTTCGGTCAATTACGCGCTCTACACCCTCACCGTGACGTCGTTCGTGATCATGCTGCTCGCGGTGCTCGGAACGCCCGAGCATCAAGCCGTCGTCGATCGCGTGATGGACACGTTCATCGGAGGCGCGCTTGCGGCAATCGCGTATCTGGCCTTCCCCACCTGGGAGAGCGGCCTCACGCGCGAGCGACTCGCCGATTTACTCCAGGCCGATCGCGTGTATGCGGACGTGATCTTCGCCGGCTATATTTCGCCCGCGGCGCGGGACGAGCAAGCGCGACGAGCTGCGCAAAGCACCGCCTGGCAAGCGCGCGTCGCGGCCGAGGCATCGGTAGACCGCATGGCCACCGAGCCGGCGCGCGCGGGCGGCATTCCGCAGGACGTGGCGGTGAGCGTGCTCGCGCATTCCCAGCGCTTCGCGCTGGCGTTGCTCACGCTCAACGCGCAAACCGACAACACCGCGACCATCGAGCGCCCCGCGTTACGCTCGCTCGCGCGTCGTCTAGAGGAAGCGCTCGACGCCGATATCGCAGCGGTGCGCACCGGCGCACCACCGGCGCCCACGCGCTCGCTGCGAGACGGCTATCGCGCTTTGGAACGCGTGGCCCGCGAGACGCAGGATCCGGACGCCGATATCATCTTGGCCGAAACCGATCTGTTGGTCGATAGCCTCAATTCTCTCACCGAAGCGCTGCAGCGCGGCTCGCAGGGAGAAACGCCGTCGCCTAGCGCCGATCGGCCTCAAGACGCGACAGCCACATCAGGATGATAAAGACGGCCGGGATCGCGAGATCGCCGAGCCATAGAATCAGCCCCGCATTTCCCGGCGCATAATTTCGGCAACACGCAATCTGCGCTAGATGTTGCGCGGCGGCGGCAAAGCCGAACACCACCACCGGAATCGTCACGGCGGCGCGGTATGTGTAACCGCGCCACAACGCGCCGAGCGCCACGATCGCGATGCCGATTTCGAGCCAGCCAAGCTCGTACTCGAACGGGCTCGGCTGCCAACCGATACTTGGCGCCGCAATCTGTTGGAAGTACGCGTGAAAGATCCCACTCCAGATAAACCCGATGCCGACCGAGTAGAACAGCATCTCGCCCCAGAGCACGTAGGCGACGTTATGCGGCCGGCGCCCGATGCGCAGGCGCCGCGATTTCACCGACGTCGTCACGATCGCGACGAGCGGCAAGAGCACGAACACGTTGCTCAGGACGGTTTTAATGACGGCGGCAATCATGAAGTCCTCGCTCTCTTACCACGGCGACGTGCATCGATACGTACTATACCCGCCATTGCCAAGTATTCCAGGTCGGCAGAAACGGGTTGGGGCGGAAACCGTGAAGCCGCGTTCGATACGCATAGATGTATCGCGCGTTGAAGAGGTAGAGCACGGGGACGCGATCGGCCACGATCCGCGCGATGCTCGCATAGAGGCTCTTGCGCTCGCTCTGCGATGCCGACGACAGGGCGCGGCGCTCGAGCCGATCGACCTGTGGGTTGCACCATCGCATGTAGTTTGCCGCACCCCCGCACGCGAGTACGGCGGAGTCATCGGGATCGGCGCCGAGCGTCCACGGAATATAGGCTAGATCGAAAGCACCGGTCGCGAGCGTTCCGTGCACCGGCAGAAAGAGTTGCGCGTTGCTCACGCTCTTGATCGTGACGCGGATGCCGCGCGAGCGCAGCTCCGCCTGCACCGCGGTCGCGACGGCGACGCCGGTAACCGATTCGGGAAACTGCACGTAGGTAAGGTGCAACGGCTCGCCGCCTTTACGACGCACGCCGTCGGTTCCGCGAATCCACCCGGCAGCGCGCAGGAGCGCGTCGGCGCGAGTCGGGTCGTACCCCGGCTGACGAATCGTCGGGTCGTATGCCCACGAAAATTGCGGTTGGATCGCATTGGTCACGGGGTAGGCGCCGAGCGTAATCTTCGCGCTGATGGCGTCGCGATCGATCGACATCGCAATCGCACGGCGCACGCGCACGTCGTCAAGCGGCGGATGCGTCGTATTGAATGCGAGCCCCGCAACGACCGCGGTGGCCGTCGTGCGAAAGCGCATCCCGGGCTTGCCGCGAATAATCCCCTCCTGCATCGGCGCGATCAGGTTCCAATCCAACTGTCCCGATTGCAGCATCACTAAATTCGTCGAAGGATCGGGAATGATGCGGATATCGAGCGCGCGCACGTGCGGTTTCCCGCGCCAATACAGGGGATTGGCGCGGTAGCGCAGCGATTCGCCGTGGCTCCACGAGACGAACGTAAACGGCCCGTCGCCGACCGACGGATCCGCATTGAAGGCCGCCGTTGCAAGCGGACCCTGCGTCTGCAAGATGTGTTTGGGCAACACGAACTGCGGCGCGATGCCGTTCGAAAAATAGGTCACCACCGCCGGCGCCCACGGATGACGCAGGTGCAGCACCACCGTGGAAGCGTTGGGAGCGGTCGCGCGATCGATCAGATCGTACCCCTCGTGCGAGCGTACGGGGTTGCGCGGGTTCAAGATCGCATGCAGGGTGAAGAGCACGTCGGCGCTGGTGACGGGGCGCCCGTCGCTCCAGCGCACGTTGGGCCGAAGCACGTACGTAATCGTGCGGCCGTCGCTCGAGATGCCGCCGTTCGCTCGCGTGGGAATCCGAGCGAGCAGCACCGGCACCGGCCGGCCGCTCTGGTCCAGGTCGATAAACGGTTCGAATGCCAGCCGGGCGAGCTGCTGCTCGACCGAGGCGGCGTCCGGGTGGAGGAAGAGTGGGTTCAGGCCGCTGGGATCGGCGGCGATATCGAAGCGGACCACGCCCGCCGGTGCCGACGACGGCCCAGGGCGACTGCATGCAGCCAGCAGGGCGAGGGCACAAATGGCGGTCCAACGCTTCACCTGAGGGTCGTTCGCGCCCGCCGGGGCGCTACCCGCTCCTCCGGGGGTTGCGCCGAACAAATACCTGGTGCTATAGTTTATCGGCCGAATATCCTTCGGCAAAACCGACGGACAACCAACGATGATTTTGGCAAACGACGAACTCGACGACCTCGATCTCCAATTGCTCGATGCGCTGCAGCGCAACGCGCGGTCGACATTTGCCGAGCTCGGCGCTCTCGTCGGGCTGAAGGCGCCCGCAGTACACGACCGTGTGAAGCGGCTCGAACAGCGCGGCCACATTCGCGGCTACGCGGCCCAGCTCGACGCGCTGCGGCTCGGACTCATCCTCGTCGCGTTCGTCAGTTGCTATACCGCTCCGGATACGAAGTACGACGAATTCACGCAAGCGCTCGCCGCGATGCCGGAAGTCTGCGAAGTGCACTCGGTCGCCGGTGAAGAGTCGTTCGTCTGCAAAGTGATGACGCGCTCCACCCAACACTTGGACGAGTTGCTCGGGCGGCTCAAAAACGTGCCGGGCATGGCACGCACCAAAACCACGATCGTTCTCTCCACACCGTTCGAACGCGGGGGCATTTCCGTAACGCCATGAGCCTCGCTTTCGAGCGTACCATCCACCCGCTCGGCACGCATCGCGTGCTCGAGCCGAGCGGCTCCATGCCGCAGAGCGCCTGGAAGATCGACAATACGCCGGTTGCGTTCGACAACGAAATTCTGTGCGACGTCGAGACGCTCAACATCGATTCGGCATCGTTCAAGCAGATCAGCGATGCTTGCAGTGCCGATCCCGGCGCGATTGCGGCGCACATCATGGCCAACGTGCGCGAACGCGGCAAGCAGCACAACCCCGTTACCGGTAGCGGCGGCATGTTTATCGGCTACGTACTCAAAGTCGGCAAGGAACTGCGCGCGAAGATCGATCTGAAGGCCGGCGACCGCATCGCTTCGTTGGTTTCGCTGACGCTCACGCCGTTGCACATCGAAGCGGTCACCCGCGTCGACGTCGAGACCGGTCGCGTCTGGATTCGCGGCAAAGCGATCTTATTTGCGAGCGGGCTGTGGGCGAAGCTGCCGGCCGATATCGACGAGAGCGTGGCGCTCGCCGTCCTCGACGTCGCGGGCGCACCCGCACAGGTTGCTCGGCTCTGCAAACCGGGCCAAAGCGTCGTCGTCATCGGCGCCGACGGCAAGAGCGGGCTGCTCTCGTGCGCGCAGGCGAAAGCCGCGGTAGGCCCGAGCGGCCGCGTCATCGGCGTTGCGCCCAGCGCCGACACCGCATCGGCCCGGCTGCTGCGCGATGCGGGGCTCGTCGATGCGTTCGTCGTCGCCGACGCGCGCGACGCGCTCGACATCTGCGAGCGCGTTCGCGAACACCTTCCGCACCTCGCCGACGTCGTCGTCAACTGCGTCAACGTGCCGCAGACGGAGCTCGGGTCGATCCTGTGCACGAAGGACGAAGGGACCGTCTACTTCTTCTCCATGTCGACGTCGTTCACGGCTGCGGCGCTCGGCGCCGAAGGCGTCGGTAAAGACATCACGATGATCGTGGGCAACGGCTACGCCAAAGGCCACGCGGAGATCGCGCTGCAGACGCTGCGCAACCATCCGCAGATCCATCGCTATTTTAACCACCGGTACGCAACACCCGGCGAACCGCCATCCCCGCAAGGAACATCACGATGAGCGAGATCTCCCACCTCAAACCGCCCGCAACTGCCGAACAGTTCGAGTATCAAAACCTCAAGCAGGGCGAGTTCTGGCGCCATATTCCCGCATATCGCGATGTGGATGAAGCGACGTTCCTCGACCATCTTTGGCAGCAGAAGAACGCCGTCAAAACGCCCGCCGAACTGCTGAATACGATCAAAGACGTGTGCTCGCCCGCATTTTTCGCCGATGTTGCCGAAGGCTTTACGCGCGCGCCGATGGCGGTGCGCGTCTCGCCGTACGCGATCTCACTGATCGACTGGAACGATCCGGTCAACGACCCGATTCGCCGCCAATTCGTGCCGCTCGCATCGACGCTTCTCCCCGATCATCCGCGGCTTACGCTCGATTCCTTGCACGAGCAAGACGACTCTCCGGTATCCGGTTTGGTGCATCGCTACGTGGATAAAGCGCTCTTTCTGCCGCTCAACACCTGCCCGGTGTACTGCCGCTTCTGCACCCGCAGCTACGCGATCGGCCCCGACACGGAGAACGTGGATAAGGTCTCGCTCGCGAAAACGCCCAAGCAGTGGGAAGACGCTTTCAAGTATATCGCCGAGCGGCCCGAACTCGAAGACATCGTTATCTCCGGCGGCGACACCTATCAGCTACCGCCGAAAAACATCGAACTGATCGGTAACGCGCTGCTGGATATCCCGCACGTGCGCCGCATGCGCTTTGCTACCAAAGGCCCGGCCGTGATGCCGATGAAGATTCTGACGCATCCCGAGTGGCTCGACGCGCTCACCGCCGTCGTACAGCGCGGCCGCAGCATGGGCAAAGACGTCGTGCTGCACACGCACTTCAACGCTCCCGAAGAGATCACGTGGATCACCCAACTGGCGATGGCCAAGCTCTTCGAACGCGGCATCTTCACGCGTAACCAATCGGTGCTTATCCGTGGCGTCAACGATACGCCCGAGCGCATGCAACTCCTGGTGAAGCGCTTGGAGTATCTCAACGTGCACGCGTACTACGTCTACATGCACGACATGGTAAAGGGCGTCGAGGAACTACGGACCACCATAAAAACCGCGACCGACATCGAGAAGTTCGTCCGCGGCAGTACCGCCGGATTCAATACGCCTACATTCGTATGCGACGCGCCGGGCGGCGGCGGAAAACGCGACGTGCACTCATACGAGTATTACGATCGCGAGAACGGCATCGCTGTCTACGCGGCTCCCAGCGTCAAGCCGGGCAAGGCGTTCGTGTACTTCGACCCGATCGACAAACTCTCGCCGGACGCGCAAGCGCGCTGGGCCGTGCGCGAGATCGCCGATCAAATGATCCACGAAGCCGTCCTACGCGCCGGCGTCGGCGACGAACAACTCGTCTTGGCCTAGGGGTGCACGATGGTGCCAAGATTCCCGCGAGCTAATTCGCAGGAGTGAAGACCGTTCTCGGCTGAAGCCGTCGAATGTGACGCCGGGCCCTCGGCCTGATCTGTAGCAAAGGAGCCCACCGGCGGCCCGCGGTACGACGCCCTCATGATCGCGACGCTATTATCCGTAGCGCTCTTAGCCCAGACCGGGTCTCACAATGATCCATCGGCACAGCGGCTGCAATCGCGCTCGTGCCATGTCGGCAGAAAGCACCTGCCCGCCGAATGCGGAACGTTCGTCGTTCCCGAAAACCGTTCTCTGCCGAGCGGCCGAACGATTACGCTCCACTTCATCATCATCAAAGCGGAGCATCCCACGAACCGCGCGGTCGCGTTTAACCCAGGCGGTCCTGGCGTTTCATCGACGGCCGAGGCGGAGGGACTCGCCGACGCCGGTCGCGCGTCGGCGTTTACGCAGCTGCGTGACAAATACAACCTACTTCTTGTCGATAATCGCGGCACCGGCCAATCTGCACCACAGAACTGCGATTTCGATCCGCGCGCGCATCCCGAGTTGTATTTCGCGCAGTTGTGGCCCGACTCACTCGTGAAACAATGCAGGGATCGCCTTTCCCGCCACGCCGATCTTAGCGACTACTCGACAATAGCTGCCGCCGCAGACCTAGATGATCTTCGCGCCGCATTGGGCTACCCAAAGCTTGTCCTTTATGGTGGCTCCTACGGGACGCGTTTCTATCTAGCATATGCCCGTCAGTATCCGGAGCACGTTCAGAGCATGGTGCTCGATGGCGTTTCGCCACCACATTTCGAGATTATTCCACTTCAAATGGCGGAGGGTGCCCAGGTGGCGATGACTGCACTCATCGAGGCCTGCAAGGCGGACGTCACTTGTTCGAAGCACTTTCCGTTATTCAAACAGCACTTCGCCGCTCTTGTTCAAAGATTTAACCATGGGCCGTTGCATATGCAAATTCGCAACGCCGTTACAAACAGAATGCAGACGGTGGCGTTGTCGAAAGAGGTGTTTGTTGATCGCCTCAGGCAGGCGCTCTACTTCTCATCAAAGGCAGCGTACATTCCCGTGATCATCGAGCGGGCTTACCGCGGAGACTACGCTCCCCTCAGCAGCCTGATTGATCAAATGACTCACTTGTTTGATGGGCTTCTGGCCGATGGCCTCAACCTTTCCGTTACCTGCGCGGAAGACATACCTTTCATTACCGAGGGTGCAGTTAGGCGTGTAAGCGCAAACTCGTTCGAAGGTGATTTGCGCATACGCGCGCAGCAACGCGCTTGCCGAATCTGGAACGTGAAGCCGGTACCCGCATGGTTTGTCGACCCGGTTCGCAGCGATGCGCCGATACTCATGATCAACGGCAGCGACGACCCAGCCTCGCCTGTATCATCAGCGCGGGAGGCACTTCCATATCTTCCCAATGCTCGCATGCTGCTCATCAAGGGCGGCTCGCACGATAGCCCAAGGCCACCCTGTACGGACACGCTCATCGTCGCCTTTATCCGAGCCAATTCGGCAAAGGGGCTCGATCTCGGTCGCTGTGGTCAAAGCTATTCCCGGCCACCGTTTGCGACGCTCGCGCCTTACGAATCGGCCCCCGGCGAGCACGTTGCGCTCACGATGCGCTTTCGGAAGCTCTTCCAGCTCATGATGAGTGGGCATCTCGATCGCTCGCAACTCAAGCCCGCTGTTTCAAAAGAGTTCAGCGATGAGGTGATGAAATCGTTCGTCGCCCAGGTTGCCGGCCTTGGACCAATCGAAGGCTTTATTTACAAGGGATCACATCCCTCAGTCAAAGGCACAACATACCTGTACTTGGTGCATTTTGAAAGTGTGGACGCTATAGGCTCATTCACTGTCGACAAACGAGGTCGTATCTCCAATCTCGACGTCTCTCCCGGATAGCCGATCGACAGGCCCCTTACTTGGCTGACATTCCTAATAGCAAGAAGCCCAGAATCGCCATGACTTCGGGCTTCAACGTGTAGTGCCAACGGGAATCGAACTTTCGAGGCGCCGCACGGATCCCGGTCGCTCTGCACGATTTGAGGCCTGCCAAAGCCTCCTCACCCCTCCCGTCGGCTGAGAAAAAGCTGACGGTTTGACAGAGGACCTTATATTATCTATTATGTGGATATTATGGCGAAAGGTGAGTATCTCGGCGAGTTCGAGCACGTCGTTCTGCTGACCGTCCTCCGTTTGGGCGACGGTGCGTATGGGGCGATGATTCGCGCTGAAATCGAGCGTGTTACGGGACGTTCTCCCGCGATCGGCGCGGTCCACGCGACACTCGAGCGTCTCGAACGGAAGCGACTGGTCTCGTCTTGGATCGGCGAGCCGACCGCTGAGCGCGGCGGCAAAGCCAAACGGCACTTCAAGATCGAGGCTGACGGCGTTTCGGCACTCAAAAATGCCCGACACACCCTGGAACGACTTCATGCGGGTGTGTCGCTACGGGACGCAACCGCGTGAGGCCACCTACCCTCGCTCAAGCGCTTGTCGTAGCCGCCGCTCCTGAATGCGATTACGAGATTGTTGCTGGTGATCTGCATGAGGAATACCTTCGCATCATGTATTTGAGCGGGGCGAAGGCTGCAAATCGCTGGTATTGGACGCAAACGGTGCTTTCAATACCGTCGCTTCTCTCGTATTCCAGATCGAACGAGTCGGCGCTTCGCCGCATTGGCGTCGCACTACTTGCGCTCGCTGTACTACTCGAGATGTTCTTTGTGGTCGTGCTGATCGATACGGTAGTCCAGACTGGATTCGGATGGTTTTGCGTCAACTGGACTGCTGCAGTTGTTTTCGGCGCGATCCTTGCGCGACTCGTTCGGACCGACGGTCTGCGCGTAGCGTTTAGTGCAGCGCTATTTCTGGTTCTGTGCTTCGTTATTCCGGCGCTCGCAGGCAACCCCGATTCTCAAGCACCACTTGGCGCCTGGATTGGGCTTTTGGGAGTCATCCCGGCGATGTGCATCGGCGCCAGCTTTTATCAGACCATCAGACGCAGGATAGATAGCGTGCGCTAAGACAGCGCGCCGACATCACTAATTAAGCACCATTTTAGGAGCCTTCATGAGAATCTTCGCACGAGGCGTGCTTCGTGTCGCCGCAACGCCGCAATTGCTCCTGTCCACGGTGCTCCTCTGTGCGGCTGCTCTACCGGCGGCCGCGAACAACCCACCACCCACCCTCACACTGCCCGCCGCGCCTGCGCCGATGATAAACGGCGACGTGAATCAGTCGTGGGGCGGCGCTGCAACGGTCCATCTGGATTACGACTTTACATATCACCGCCCGGCGACCTCGCCGGCGGCGGTGCGCGTAGCACAAGACGGTACCGCGCTCTACGTCGCGTTCGAAATCACGCAGAAGGGCGTACTCATGGCCAGCCAGCACACCAACGGCAGCTCGGTATTAAGCGATGATTATGTCGGCGTCTATCTCAGTCCGCGAGGGACCCAGGGATTTTTGTACGCGTTCTTCGCCAATCCGATCGGCACGCGCTATCAAACCTCAAGCGAGAACAGCGCGTACTCACCGGAATGGACCGCCATCGCCCACTCGACCCCTAACGGCTATGACGTCACGATGCGCATCCCGCTGAGCATCATTCGCTCGGGTGGCTCGCACGATTGGCGCATGCAATTCGTGCGCTTCTCACAAGCAAGGAATTCGCTCGACGTATGGGCCTACTCGTCCATCGCGAGCTCGCCGTCGGATCCGACATTCATCGGCATGGTGAAAGGCGTCGGCGTCGCGGCGGCCGGATCGAAATCGGCGAGCGTCCGCAACCCGGCACGTCTGCAGTTGTACGGTCTTGGCGAGGCGACGAGCCGCATAAACGGCGGCAGCACCTCGCGTGTCGGCGCGGATTTCTCCCTCCCGATCGATCCGACCGCGTCATTCGTCGGGACGTTGCACCCCGACTACTCGAATGTGGAGTCCGATCAGCAGACGATTGCGCCGACCGCGTTCGCCCGCCAATATGTTGAAGTCCGGCCATTCTTCACCCAACTGGCGAGCGTCTTCAACTACAATTTCATCTGTGTCTCGTGTCCTCTAACGCTATACACGCCGGCGATTCCAACGTTTTCGCAAGGCTATGGTGCCGAGGGCACACAGGGGCGCGTGTCGTTCGCCGCATTCGACGCGCTCGGTGTGGCCCGTACCGACCAAGCTGAGACCGCGAACTACTCCTACGAGGATCCACGGCAAATGTATGGCATCGAGACCCAGCGTGTCGCGGTTGACGCCTATGGACTCCACGACGACACCTCCTCGCTCGATTTTGGTTATCTCAACCAACATACTCACTTCGGCGTCTACGGCAACAATGCTTTCGAATCGGGATCGCTGGTCACCGACGGCGCGCAGGCCCAAGACCGGGAGTATGGTTTGCTATACTCAACGGCAACGAGCAGCTATGTGGCCGGCGTGCAGCGGATCGGCGCTCAATTCAATCCTCTCGACGGCTACGTCGCACAGAACGACATCTTCGGTTATCAAAGCCTCCTGCAGCACACCTTCAACTTCACGCCGTCGTCTTGGCTTCACGATGTCAGCGTTCAGAATTACTACGCGCGATACAACAATCATCTGGGCCTGCTCGCACAAACGGACGAGGAATCGCAAGTCAAGTTCGACTTGAAAAACTTGCTCTCCGTGAAGTTCTATGCGACTTCCCAGGGCATCCGCACCGTTGCGAACGAGTTCCTACCCTTTAACGGCAACGGCGTCAACATCGGGTACCGTGAAAACACGAACACGCCGTCATACGTTCAATACACCGGCGGCCCGTACTACCATGGCGAACTCGACGCGTGGACGTATCTCCTCACGCTGCCCGTAACCCGCCGTATCCACCTTACACTCGAGACCGACCAGGACCGATACCTAACCACCTATCCCGGCGAAGTTTCGAGCGATCAATGGCTGGAGCGCCCCTCGCTCGACTGGCAGCCGAACAAAGCGTGGCAGTTCGACCTCGGAGTGCGCCGCATCGTTGGTCCGAATCTCCCCAACGCGTTCCAAGCGCTGACGTACGAAAGCATCTATTGGCCGACATCTACCTGCAATATCGCAACGGGAAATCCGTACCAGCCCGGGTGCTTCGTCAAGGCAGACAACGTCTCACTCGCGCTGCATTACTTGCGCGGCCACAATGAATTCTATTTCGTCTACGGCAATGCCAACAACCTCAACACCGAACCAGCCCTGTTCGCCAAATGGATCCTCTATATCGGCGCACAGAAGGGGCAATAGACACTTCATACGCCTACCGCGAAGAAGTCGGCGCCTGTGCGGCACGGCACGCCGACGACACAGTATACGGCGGCAACAATATCAACGGCGGTATGGCGTTGCCCGATAACGCGGTGCGGGTCGACATTTGGCGACTAGTCCGGCAGGCTTCCAATATCAGTTCGAGTCGAATCCGATGCGGGCGCATAACGAAGCGTCGTCGGAGAACACGAACTTCGGGCCGCTCTGGGTCGCGCGGCGCGCTGACCGACGGCGGCTATACCGTCACCATGGCGATTCCGATCGCAGTCACCCACGGCGCGTGTGCTGCCGTGTAATTCTGAACGGAGCCGGTTCATCTTTGTTATTGAAAGGTCGAAGAAGTTGCTTAGAGCCGCGTTTGCAAGCAGCAAATGAGTTGAATTCTCGAAGTGGGGTCCCGGCAGGTCCCGAGCGTTACTAAAACCCTCGATTTTCAGGGATTTCCGCTTTTTTGCCCCGGCCGTTCCCGCCCGATTTCGTCCGCTCTGTTAGACGGACCACTAATAGTCAAATAGCTCCTGCGGATTTGTACCCAAGCCATCAATGGGCTGCCGGCGCCAGCATTTTCCGCTTTGCCGCGGCCTTTCGGCGATCTCTAAATCGCCAGCCGGTGCCGGCGTTTTGCGCGAATCCGCCCTCAGCCGTGTGCGGAATTCCCAAGTCCTTACAGGGCATTAGGAGCGGCTTCCCCGTGGCCTGAGAATGTCCGCCGGAAAGCAGCCATAGGCATTAGGGTTGTACCTGTACGGCCTGTCGAACGCGCTCGGCAACCTGCTGATAAATCGGCAGGTCAAGCTCTTCGCCGACCTCCATTGTCACGGCCAAGCAATACGGCGCCTTATCTTCGAAGCTCCCGGCATCCGCCTTACAGTTAACGGAAATGAGAATCGACGACTCGGGCTTGAGCACTCTCGCCTCATCGCCAACGAAAATCTCGTGCTGCAGCGTCCCGCGTTGTGCTGGCCTATTATGAACTTCGGCTCGCGCAGACGATACAGCCAATCCTGGTTTCGCGTCTTCCGCTGGGAAATTGAACCATAGATGGGCTCGCCGATAATTGTTATGTCGCGGATTCATTTGCGACAGCCAGGAAAGCGTGACCACGAGCTTTCGCATCCCTCTGCGACCACTAAGCGCTAGCGGCAAAGGAAACGTGTAAACGTCGGCCTCCCCATCGGTAAGACTCCCATACCCAATCAGTGTAATGCGGCGCGAATTACAAAGGACGGAGCGGCTAAAGTCAGCGATGCCATTACCAAGGTATTTCGCTACATATTCTCGCTGCTTTACAAACGGTGGGAGCACGCTCGGCTCAGCCGCAAGGGCCTCTATGTATCGCTCTCCCAGCGTTCCCCATTCTGCACCATGAACAGACAGCGTCTTTAATGCAACTGCCATATACCCATTCGGAACACTTCCTTCGACCATGCGTTGATTGCTCAGCAGCTCGTAAAGAAAAGCAGCATTTCTGGTGGCAAACGCGCATGCATTGCTTGTTCCCCTTATATGGCTCTCTCGCGACGCCACTAATCCGGTGCCCCGCGGCGGTGGTGCTGCGACGCGATTTCCTGGCGGTCTTAGCGCCCTCACCATCCGCACTCTGGTCCTACCAGGTTCCTGAACGTTTGCTTCTTCCAAGAGAATCCGACCGCCGTCGAAAAGGACGTCAGGCTTAATGGCCCTCCGATAACCAAACCCATGCGCATTGAATGGACTCGGCAGCACGTCCTGAAACGCCAAAACCTGTCGTTCCAATGGAAGCGGCTCAGACGAATCTCGATGCGCAGAACCAACTGTTAAAGCGTTCACTGCCTCTGCTGGGCTCAAAAGTCGGCGATCAAGCGTTTGTCGCTCAAGTCCCCTAATGAGTTGGCTCTCCACATCGAGCGCCGGCAGTATTGCAAGGGAATCGCGCGTGATATCTAGATCAACGTCCTGAACATGGTTCCCAGCAGAAACGAGGAACAAAACCTTATACTTCCATGCAAGCCAATCCAAAAGTCGCGCACACGGGCTGATACTTCTTAAAAACATTCGCGACAGATCGCCGACGGATAAGTTGATAACGAATATCCTGCCGACGCCCGGTAATGACTCGTCAAACAGCCGTTCTACGGAACGCCGCACAATATCAGCGAACGGTACTCCTTCCGGGACACATTCGACCCGCGGATCATTCCGCCAATCGGCTGGATCAGGCATCAGAATCGGGCGTATATAGACAGGCCGCGTGAGCGGCGACTCCCTCGCACCCAAGTCGCCATGAACGACGAGAGAGGCCATCGCCGTCCCGTGAACACGATCGGATGCGGCAACTGTCGCCGCCCACCCATCGGGGTCATCGATGATTAGCCGATCACTGAGCAAAGGATGATTCCCTACTGGCAGCCCGTCCAGGATCGCGACCACAGCTTCTTTACTATTATCAGGGAGCGGCCGCGTCGCCGCATCTTCCGTCGGGATGAAGTCTCCCTCGTCCGATGAAACAAGCGCCTGCGCCGCTGGGCGAAGATACATCACTCCCGGGTTCTTAAATATCGAGGCCGCACGGTCGCCCTGCATATTGCGCACTACATCCGACGGAAGCTCGCCGACGGCTACCTGATAATCTATTTCTGAGATGACGTAATGCCCGGCCACACGGCCGCCGGCATCTTCTACCGCTGCCCTAAGTTCTGCCTCAGCCTTTCGTCTCTTGTCCTCATTTTGCGAATACCAAAGCTCGGCCTCGAACGGGACCACGTTCAAGCCGCCTTCAAGCCGCAGGCGCCAATCTTTTACCAACTCGTCAGTAACACGATCTTGCTCGTCCCAAAGGCGGATGGTATGAAGCTGCTTGAACACGTCGCGCCATTTGTTCAGCCCGCGGCGGAATTGCGCCGCCGGATTCTCTTTGTAACGATCCCAAAGTGACAGCAGCTCGCGCATCGCGCTTTGATTCGAGAACATCAAAAAGAGCGTTCCTGCCACCCGCTGTCCTTCATTACTGGTCGCGAAGTCTAGGCTCGGATCGATATCTTCTGTATCCCATTCGCCTATCCACTTGAGCCCCTCAACGTATCTCGTGGCATTTACGAAGTCGACAACACGCCCAGCTATCTCAATGACGAGAACGAGGTCGGATTCGACGCCATCAGGCGCAACCTGCAAAGCCGCATTGAAGCGATCTTGAAGGTTCTTGAATTGAGGCTCCGCGCGAGCGATCTGTCGTCCATGAGTCGGGAACGTGAGACGCGGAGGACGGCCAAATCTATCTTGACTAGCGCCTCGCTGCCTCGTCGGGAAAACAATCAGTGGATATTGGCCAGCACCCTCACCGTCCATATATTATCTGACCCTACTTCCTCTTTTTCTTCGCCAAGCTGTTGGAGCGGTTCAAAGTGGGCCTCCGCTGTGCCGCAGCCCGAGTTTGAGCAACCTGCCTCCTAAGCTGCTGGCTAATTATCGCGCGCAGGTCGCCGTCGGGCCCGGCGAGGACGATCTGACGCAGCACGTCTAACGCAAACTCCTCAAGGTCGGAAAAACTGCGGCCGGCGAATTTTCCATCGAGCGCCGAAGCGCTCTTCTGTAGATCGATACCGTAGCGCCGGGTAAACAGCGCGAACCACTCTCGCACCTGTGCGGCGATTGGTGGGGGCATCGCAAGCCGAACCTGAAATCGGCGCCAAACGGCGCGGTCCAATAGCTCCGGATGGTTTGTTGCCGCGACGACAACCACATGCGATGGTAATTGATCGATCTGCAACAGCAGCGAGCTTACTACGCGCTTTATCTCACCCGTCTCGTGCTGGTCAGCACGCTCCTTCGCCACCGTATCGAATTCGTCCAAGAACAGCACGCAACGGCGGGTAGCAACGTAGTCAAAAAGTTGCCTTAGCCGCTGGCTGGTTTCTCCGAGCAAACTCCCGACAATAGACTCGTATCGAGGAACGATCAACGGAACAACAAGAGACTCCGCGATCGCTTCGGCAAGAGTCGTCTTTCCATTACCAGGCGGCCCATTTAGTAGTATTCTATTGCGCGGTTCCAGGCCATGCGAACGAAGAAGCTCCGTCCGATGCTGTTCCTCAACCAGTTGTGATACGGTCGAGTAAACATCGGATGCGAGGATCAGATCCTGTATCCGTATCCGTGGCGAACGCTCATACCAGAGGTCTGTCATTAACGCTGCTGCTAATCGCTGCACATTTGGAGCCGACTTTTCGCGCTCAATCCGCGCAGAGAGTTGATCAGCTAGCACGTGATGGTTCTTGGCGCGCTCTTCGGCTGCCATGGCCTCAACGGCGTGCTTGATCATAAGCGTATCATTGCGATTCGCCGCGTCAACGAGATTCAGAAGCAAGTCCGCACGTGCCATCGTCACCCACTGTTCGCCAAGCCATCGAAGGTTCCGGCACAATCACAGGAAGACCCTCCTCCACTCAATGAGTCCGGGGAGACACCCAACTCACGGTCGAAACTGGCCAGCAAGTACGGCAACGTCGGCATCTTGCTAGGAATCCCCAGAAGGCGATGGCGGAAGCTACCTTACGGCGCGAGCGCGTCGCCACAGAAAGAAGAACACGACGCCCGCTCCCATCACCAAAGCGCCGTAGAGCGTATCCCGCGGATAGGTCAGCAATTCGGCCGCGAAAATTGCGAGGAGCGTGAGAATGAACAGGCCAGTCGTCCATGGATGCCCGGGGACGCGCGCGGTCGGGGGCGATTTATCTGCGTCGCGACGCCGGAGGGCGAACACCGCGCCTGCGGCCATTACCACGAAGGCCCATTCGGGAGCGACGACCCAGTTCACGATTTGTTCGAACGTCCCGCTTGCGGCGATGATCGCCGCAACCAATCCTTCCAATACGATCGCAACGGTTGGGACGTGCGTCCGCGGATTAATCCATCCGACGGCTTTGAAAAACAACCCGTCTCGCGCCATTTGATGATAGATGCGCGGAGCAACGAGCAAACGCGTGCTCATGAACCCGAGGGTCGAAAGCGTGATCGCGACCGCGATAACGCGCGCGCCTACCGGTCCGATTGCGGCCTGCATCACATCGCTGGCCGGCGTGTGCGTGGCGGCCAGGCCGGCGGCACCGAGCGCGTGCAGATATCCGATATTCGCGAGCAGATAGATGACGACGATCGTTCCGACTCCGATAACCAGCCCGCGAGGAATGGTGCGCTCGGGGTCGCGCGTCTCGCCGGTAATAAAACTCGCGCCTTGAAAGCCGTTGTAGGAAAAGAGCACGGGAAGCATCCCAACCCCGAGCGCGCCCAGCAGCGTGCCGCCGCTATGAAACGCGACCGGTGCGGCCGACGCGGCGTTAGGATGCGCGAAGATACCGGCCGCGATCAACCCGCCGATGGCACCGATCTTCAGCACCACCAATACATTCTGCCACGTCCCCCCTTGCCGCACGCCCAGAACGTTGATCGCCGTGACGAACGCGGCGGTAGCTTTTATCCGGCTGTTCTTGAGCCGACGGTCCAGCGACAAATCAATGGAGACCGAACGTCGTCAAGGCGAGGTATCAAGGCACTGACGCCGCTTATCGCGCCGTCAGTGCCTTGAGCCGGTCTTCACCCATCGTGGCGATCTTACGTAAGTCATCGAAGGTTGCGTACTCCGCCGCCGTCGGCTTCTGATACGCATTTTCGAGTGAATTGAGCAAGAAGCCGAGCTGGGCGCGGATTTTGTCGGCATACAGCACGTCGGCTTCGCTCGAATTCATGCGAAGCATGACCAGTTCCGCGATCTCCGCGTTGACTTGGGCCCGACGCGCTGCCGGCAGTCCCGCACGAGCGTTCATCGCCGCGTCGATCGCTCGATCGAGTTGGTCGATCGAATCGTGGATCTTGGTTTCCAGCGCAAAGCGCGCTTCCAGATCGCCGTCGGCCGGATGCAGACGCGGATCGAGCGTCACGGTGAACGGCTGCGTGTACGACTTGCCGCCGTAGTGCAGCGTCACCTGATATTTGCCGGGCAGAATCGTCGGTCCGTCGCCGACGTCGGGGAAGTCGTCGGTTTCGGCGTTACGGAATCCCGGAACGTCGTAGGCCGGCGGGTACTTCATATCCCACTGGAACGTATTCATTCCCGGCTTGACTGCGGTCGCTTCGGCGATGTCGTGCGCACGCAACGCCGTGCTGTCCATCAGCGCCCGCTGCGCTCTGGTCAGCTTCTTCTCGTGCTTGTTCGCTAGATGCAGCGTGAAATTGCGAATCGTCGCGCCCGACGCATCCTCGAACGTGAGCGTCGCCGGCGTGCGGCCGTTATAACCCTTGGGTATGTCGAAGAATACCGTCGTTCCGTACTTGGGATTCGCGCCCGCGGTCGGATCGTTGCTTCCGTATCCGCCGCCACCGTACGCGTGGGTTAGCCACGCGTTCTCCGGTGCGTAGAGATAGGCGGCATCCGCGCCGGGCTGATCGCCGCGCGCAATCTGTTCGAGCAGCGCCAGATTGTCGAGAATCCAGAACGAACGGCCATGCGTGGCCGCCACCAGTTCGCCCTCACGCGCATCGATCGCGAGATCGCGAACCTGCACGCCGGGAAGATTGAGCGTAAGCGGCGTCCAGCGGCCGCCGTCGTCGAAGCTCGCGTAGACCGTGCTGCGCGTACCCACGAAGAGCAGGCGCGGCTCGCGCGGATCCTGGCGCACGGCGAACACATATTGATCGTTCGGCAGATTCGCCGAGATCGTCGTCCAGTGCGCACCGTAGTCGGTCGTCTTATACACGTACGGGTGGAAATCGTCCCACATGTAACGCGATGCCGACAGATATGCCGTGCCCTCCGCGGTGTGCGACGGTTCGATCGAGCTGATCTGCGCCCATTGCGGAAGCGCAGGCGGCGTGACGAGTTTCCAACTGCCGCCGTGATCGGTCGTCACGTGCACCAGGCCGTCGGCCGATCCGGCCCAGATCACGTCCTTGTTGAGCGGCGAGACCGCGAGCGACGCGACGTCGGGGAAGGTTTCCGCGCCGGTTTGATCCAGGAAAATCGGACCGCCGGTCGGCCCCTCGGTGCTCTTGTCGTTGCGAGTGAGATCGGGGCTGATGACCTTCCACGTCTGTCCCTGATCCATACTCGAGAAGACGACTTGCGAGCCGACGAGCAACTCTTTGGGATCGGCGGGAGAGAAAAAGATCGGGTGCGTCCACCCGAAACGGTACTTGGTTTCTGCCGCGGGCGAGCCGGCCATGTAGCGCGGCCACGGGCTCACGTTCTTTTCTTCACCGGTGTGATTGTTCAGGCGCACGAGTGAGCTGTTGTAGCCCGCCCCGTACGTCACGTCGGGATGACCCGGTTCGGGCGCGACCCACGTGCTCTCGCCGAGCGCGACCGACTGCCATGCCGAAAGCGGAATCGCGCCGCCCGGCATCGCGCTCGGGGCCTCGAAGGCCCCTTCGTCCTGCTGCGCGCCGTAGACATGAAACGGGAACTGGTCGTCGAGCGCAACTTTATAGAATTGCCCGGTCTTCTGATTCCACACGGTGCTCCATGTCTTGCCGCCGTTCGTCGACACCGTCGCGCCGCCGTCGTTGCCCTCGAGCATGATCTTGGGATGGAGCGGATTGACCCAGATGATGTGGTGATCGCCATGCGGGATCGAGGGGATCACTTTCCACGTCTTACCGCCGTCGGTCGTCTTGTAGACGCTGTCGACTTGCGGCGCGTACGCGACGTTCGCATTGGTCGGGTCGGCGAAAATCGCCGTATAGTAGAAGGCGCGCTGGCGCAGCTTCATCTCGTTGTTGACCAGCTTCCAAGTCGCCCCGCCGTTCTGCGAGCGGAACACGCCGCCGTCCTTGGCCTGCACGATCGCGTACACGATGCGCGGGTTGCTCGCCGCGACCGACACGCCGATCTTTCCGAGCAGGTCTTTGGCGAATCCGGGATTGGTCGAGATCTTGGTCCAATGCGCACCGGCGTCGGTCGTTTTATACAAGCCGCTGCCGGGGCCGCCGCTGGTCAGCTTCCACGGCACGCGCTGTGCCTGCCACATCGCGGCGTACAACACGTTCGCGTTGTGCGGGTCCATCACCAGGTCCACGCCGCCGGTTTTCGCGTCGACGTACAGAATCTTGTGCCAACTCTTGCCGCCGTCGGTCGTCTTGAAAACGCCGCGGTCGGTGTTGGGCACGAACACGTGGCCCATCGACGCAGCGTACACGACGTTGGGATTGTGCGGGTCGACGACCAGTTTGGTCGTCATATGCGTGTTGCGTAACCCGGCGTAGTGCCAAGTCTTACCGGCGTCGGTCGTCTTGTAGATACCGTCGCCCGTGTCGAAATCGCTGCGGATGTCCGCCTCGCCGGTGCCCGCGTAGATGACCTTCGCATTTGAAGGCGCCACCGCGAGCGCGCCGATTGGATCAGCGATTCCCGGAATCTTGCCGTCGGTAATATTATCCCACGTCAGGCCGTAATCGGTGCTCTTCCAAACGCCGCCTTCGACGCCGCCCATGTAGAACAGGTTGGGCTCATTTGGAACGCCCGCGACCGCGACGACGCGTCCTCCGATCGCCGGACCGATGCTGCGCCACGACAGCTTGGAGATCAATTGCTCTTTGGTCGGAGCTGTTGCGGCGGCGCGAATGGCCAGCGGAGCAGCGACCACGATAACGGCAAGAACGCCGGTAAGAAAGCGCTTCATCCCGACCATTATGACCGCGCGATTCGGAGAATCCTGTCTCTAACCAGCGCGGCGTGCAATCGAAATCGTAACGGTCAATCGCGGTCCGCCCCCGGGCATCCGATTCGAACGCGATGTGCTGTGCCAATGTTTTGACCATGTACAGACCGGTCGCCCTCGCCGGCGGCGCCTTCCGGCATGGCCAGTTGTTCTGAGCCCGGCAAGCTACCTTACGGCGCGAGTGCGCCGCCACACAAAGAAGAACACAACGCCCGCGCCCATCACCAAAGCGCCGTAGAGCGTATCTCGCGGATAGGTCAGCAATTCGGCCGCGAAAATTGCGAGCAGCGTAATAATGAACAAACCGGTCGTCCATGGATGCCCGGGGACGCGCGTGGCCGGCGGCAGTTTATCTGCATCGCGACGCCGGAAGACGAACACCGCGCCTGCGGCCATTACAACGAAGGCCCATTCGGGAGCGACGACCCAGTTCACGATTTGTTCGAACGTCCCGCTGGCGGCGATGATCGCCGCAACCAATCCTTCGAGCACGATCGCGACGGTTGGAACGTGCGTCCGCGGATTAATCCATCCGACCGCTTTGAAAAACAACCCGTCTTGCGCCATTTGATGATAGATGCGCGGGGCAACAAGCAAACGCGTGCTCATGAACCCGAGCGTCGAAAGCGTGATCGCGACCGCGATAACGCGCGCGCCTACCGGTCCGATTGCGGCCTGCATCACATCGCTGGCGGGCGTGTGCGTGCGGGCCAGGCCGGCGGCACCGAGCGCGTGCAGATATCCGATATTCGCGAGCAGATAGATAACGACGATCGTTCCGACTCCGATAACCAGTCCGCGAGGAATGGTGCGCTCGGGGTCGCGCGTCGCGCCCGTAATGAAACTCGCACCTTGAAAGCCGTTGTAGGAAAAGAGCACGGGCAGCATCGCTACCCCGAGCGCACCCAGCAGCGTGCCGCCGCTATGGAACGCGACCGGTGCTGCCGACGCGGCGCTAGGATGCGCGAAGATACCGGCCGCGATCAATCCTCCGATCGCGCCAATCTTCAGCACGACCAAGACGTTCTGCCACGTCCCTCCTTGCCGCACGCCCAGAACGTTGATCGCCGTGACGAGCGCGAGCGTTACGACCGCGACGATCGTCGGCGCGACGTGCAAGCCGGTTAACGGCTCGAAGTATCCGGCAAATAAGACGGCGGCTGCGGCCGTGCCGCCGGTGTCGCCGATGAAGAGGAGCGTCCAGCCAAAAACAAACGCGACGCCGGGGTTATAGGCGTCGCGCAGGTACGCGTAGAGCCCGCCGCTGAGCGGGCGCCGGGCGGCGAGTTCCGCAAAGACGAAGGCGCCGATTACCGCTACAACTCCGCCCAACGCCCAGCAGGCGAGGATTAGGGCGGGAATGTGTGCCCGCTGCGCGACAACCGACGGCGTTCGGAAGATTCCCGAGCCGATCACGGCTCCGATCGTAATCAACGCCAGATCGAGTGTGCCGAGCCTGCGTAGTAGCGATGCCACAACCGCAGACTCGCGCGTTGTATTGCTCGACTCCTCCACGCGCGCTCGCGGCTAGGCGGTTTGCTTCGTCGCCTGCACGAGCATGGGGCCCTTGGGGCGGAGCGTAACCAGCGGGTCGATCCGGATATCCGGGCCCGGCGTCCGCGCGAAGGTGAAGCTGCGCGCGATATACGCGAGCAAGAGCGTCGCTTCCATCCAGGCGAAGGCTTCTCCGATGCAACGACGCGCGCCGCCGCCGAACGGAACGTACGCAAACGGGATGCCCTCGCCATCGTTCCATCGATCGGGGTCGAACTCCAACGCGCGCGGATAGAGCGAGGGCGTGCGCTGCAACACGAGCGGTGAAATGAGCACCGTCGCTCCGCCGGGGATGGGATAGCGCCCGAGCAACTCGACGTCGGCGAGAGCTTGGCGCCCAATAATCCAGGCCGGCGGATAGAGACGCATCGCCTCCTTTACCACGCGGGTGGTGTATTCCAAGGCTGCGAGTAACGCGAACGGATCCGCGCTAAAATCCATGCCCGCGCTCTCGGCGCGCAAGCGCTCGACAACCTCGGGATGCAATGCCAACAGATACCACGTCCACGTCAACGCATTCGCCGTGGTCTCGTGGCCGGCAAGGAATAGCGTCATCACCTCATCGCGAATCTGCTCGTCGCTCGGGCGATCCGCGCCTTCGGCCTCTCCGGCTGCAAGCAGCAGCGAGAGCGCGTCGCCGCGTTCGCTCGCCGACCGGCGCCGTTCCGCAATCAGGCCGTAGACGATCGCATCCAATGTCGCCCGGGCGCGCTCGAAGCGCCGCGTCGATGCTAGCGGCAATCGCCGGCGGAGCTTGCCGATCGGGCCGATCGCTCCGGGAAAGACGTCCATCGTTTCGTGCAACGCATCGCGCACGGCTTGCGCTTGATCCGCAGTATCCGCGCCGAACAGCGTACTCCCCGCAATCTTGAGGGTGAGTTCGCTCATCGCCGTGTGCATGTCGAACGTTTCGCCATCGTGAAGGCCGGCCACGAACTCGCGCGCGTGCTCGAGCATCGTTACGCCGTACGCACCGATACGCGCGTGATGAAACGCCGGCTGCACGATGCGACGCATCTTGCGATGCAACGGGTCCTCGCTGGTGAGCAAGCCTTCGCCGAGCAGAATGCGCAGCGTTCGCACGCCCTCCGATTTCACGAACGCGTGCTGTTGCGTTACGAAGACCGCTTTGATCGCCTCCGGATCGTTGACGAACACGAATCGTCTCCACGGCAGCGCGAACGTCGAAACCGGGCCGTATTGCGCAGCGGTGGCTGCGAGAAAGGTGGGCAGCGCACGATACGGCGTGGGCAACAATGCGCGCGTGGTCGCCCACATGCTTGGGCCGGGGAGCGCCTTAGCCACCCGCGAGCTTCGCCTTGCGGCCCTGGGCCGCAAACCACGCGGCAATCTTCTCGCGGTGATCGCCTTGTATCTCGATCGTACCGTTCTTCGTGGTTCCGCCCGTGCCGCAGTGGCGCTTGAGCGCCTTTGCCACGTCCGCGATCTCGCGTTCGTTCAAGCCGTGCACGAGACTCACCGTGCTCGCGCGCCGTCGCTCGCGTGCGATCCGGATCACGCCGTCTTGGGGCAGGCTCGGTTTGGCAGCTTGGCCGGGGGCCTTTTGCCGGCCGGGCTTCGGCTCGGCGAGAAAGCCGGATTCGCTGGAGTACACGAGCCGCCGATCGTCGCTAGGCATCCCCGCTGTTTGCTCCGGCAGGCGCGTATATTCCGCTTGCCTAAAGCGCTGCGCGGTATGCCCCGACTTTGCCTCTTCTGCGGCGCGCGCTCCGGCCACGACCGCGCCTTCGACCCGGTTGTCCGCGAGGTCGCGCAAGCGATCGTGCGCGCCGGATACGGCATCGTCTACGGAGGCGGACGCGTCGGGCTCATGGGCACGCTCGCGGACGCCGCGCTTGCCGAGGGCGGCGAAGTGATCGGCGTCATCCCCGAAGCGCTCGAACGCGCGGAGATCGCGCACACCGGCGTCACGCAACTGCACGTGGTCGGCAGCATGCACGAACGCAAGGCGCTCATGGCCGATCTGAGCGACGGCTTCATCGCCTTGCCGGGCGGCGTCGGCACGATGGACGAGTTCTGCGAGATCCTTACGTGGCGACAACTCGGCATCCACGACAAGCCGATCGGTTTACTCAACGTCGACGGCTTCTACGACGATCTCCTGGCCCTGTTCGATAGCATGTTGGAACGGGGCTTCCTTGCCGATCCCACGCGCAAACTGTTCGTCGCCAAGCCGACGATCGGCGAGCTTCTCGAGCAGTTCGCCTAGAATCCAACCGGAATCTCGACGTGGAGATTTTTGGCTAAGAACGCGTAGATATCGGCGTATTCGTCGATGCTCTTGGCGATCGGCGTTCCGCCGCCGTGCCCGGCCTTCGATTCGATTCGCAAGAGGATTGGAGCATCTCCAGCCTGATCGGCCTGCATCGTTGCCGCAAACTTGAAGCTATGCGCCGGGAAGACGCGGTCGTCGTGGTCGGCCGTCATGATCATCGTCGGCGGGTAGTGCGTGCCGGGGCGAACGTTTTGCAACGGCGAGTAACGCAAGAGCGTCTCGAATTGCGCCTTGCTGCACGTCGCGCAACCGTATTCCGGAATCCACGCGTTGCCGACCGTGAATTTGTCGTAGCGCAGCATATCGAGCACGCCGACGCCGGGGAGCGCGGCACCGGCGAGATCGGGCCGCTGCGTCTCGACGGCTCCGATCAGCAGGCCGCCGTTCGATTCGCCTTTGATCGCAAGCTTTGCGGTGGACGTATAGCCTTTGGCTTTGAGGTACTCTGCGGCGGCGATGAAATCGTCGAAGACGTTCTGTTTGTTCGCCAGCATCCCGGCGCGATGCCAGGCTTCGCCGTACTCCGATCCGCCGCGGATGTTGGCGACCGCGTAGATGCCGCCCATCTGCAGCCATGTGGCGATGAACGACGAGAAATAGGGAGTCATCGCAATATCGAAGCCGCCGTATCCGTAGAGAATCGTCGGGTGTGAGCCGTCCAGCGCAATGCCTTTGCGGTGCGCGATCATCATGGGAATGCGCGTTCCATCCTTGCTGCGATAGAACACCTCGTCGGTTTGGTACTCGTTCGCATCGAAGGCGATCTGGGGGCGGCGATAGAGCGTGCTCTTACCGCTCGCGATATCGTAACTGTAGATGGCGCCCGGTGTCGTCCAACTCGCATAGGAGTAGTACACGCGCCGGTCGTCCGGCCAGCCGTCGAAGCCGGAGGCCGAGCCGATGCCCGGCAGCGGAACGTCGCGAACGAAATGCCCGGCATAATTGTAGACGCGCACCGCGGAGTGCGCGTCTACCAGGTAGCTTGCAAAAAACCGATGGCCGGCGGTCGCCACCGAAGCGAGCGCCGCCGCGCGCTCCGGAATGACGGTGTGCAAGACGTTCGGCGAACGAAGATCGATCGATACGACGCGGCCCCGCGGTGCGTTCGCATCGGTTTGAAAGTAAAACCGCGTACCGGCGTTGTCGAGATAATTGTAGCTTGCATCGGCTTTTGCAAAGATCGGCCGAACGACGCGCTTCGCGCTTCGCAAATCGATGTAATACACGCGGTTGTTCGGCGAGGTGCCGGTATTGGTGCTCAGCAGCGCGTATCGGCCGTCCAGCGTAACGGTCGTGCCGATGAACCAATCCTTGTGATCCGGGCGCGCGTAAAAGAGCCGATCGCTGGATTGCGGGGTTCCCAGGCGATGCAGATAGATGCGCTGGTTGTACAGCGCGCTCGTGCGTTCTTTGCCCGGCTTCGGTGTGGCGTAGCGCGCGTACAGAAACGAACGGTTGCCGGGCATCCACGATGCGCCCGAAAATTTGCTCCAGTGCAGAACGTCGGGGAGATCCTTGCCGGTCGCAATATTGCGAACATGCCACGTCTCCCAATCCGATCCGGCGCTCTGCGTCGCGTACGCGATGTATCGTGCATCGGTACTCACGGAGGTATCGCCCAACGCGACCGTCCCGTCTTTCGAAAGCGCGTTCGGATCGATCAGCACGCGTGGCTTCCCGTTCGGTCCGTTCATCGTATACAGAACGTTTTGATTCTGCAGGCCGGAATTGTACGAATAGAAGTACTGGTTCTTCACATGCGAGGGCGCACCGATTTTTTCATAATCGACCACGTGCGTCAGATGCTTCGCGATCGCCGCCCGGGCCGGAATCGCATCCAGGTACCCGCGGGTCAGTTGCTCCTCGGCGCGCTCCCAGGCCAGCGTCGCGGGGGCATCGATGTTCTCGAGCGGCCGGTACGGGTCGGGCACCTTGACGCCGAAATAGGTGTCGACGGTAGCGTCCTTCGGCGCGGGCGGGTACTGCAGCACCATCTGCGGGTGCGCGACGCTCTCCAGCGCAGCCGAGCGAAGGGGCGCGAAAAGCAGGCAGAGGGCAAGGGCGGCGGCGACCGATCGATACATGCCTTCCAGTACCTTCGGGCTGCTTGCTTCTCCTTCGGCAGAACGGGTAGCTCGGGTTTTTAGAGGTTCGTGCGGGAGCGCTTCTCGACCACGCGTTTGACGATCGCCATCGCGACGAGCGCTTTCGGAAAGCCGATGTAGGGGATCAACGTCATCACCGCTTCGACGATCTCGTCTTGGCTCAACCCCACGTTGAAAGCCCCGTGCACGTGCGTCTCCAGCTGCGCGTCGCACCCGCCCATGGTCGCGAGCGACGCGATCGCCACCAGTTCGCGCTGCTTCAGGTCGCCCTCGCGCGCGTAGATCTCACCGAAAGCGAACTCCGTGAGGTAGCGCACGAAATCCGGCGCGATATCGGCGTAGGCGCCGGCGAGATTGTCGGCAACGCGATCGCCATCGACGCGCCGCAGTAACGCCTCGCCGATCTCGCGTTTGCGCGCCACGTTACTCGGTCAACGCCGCAGCGATGATACGTTCTTGTTCGACCGCGTGCGCGCCCGGGTAGCCTTCCGACGGGCTTGCGCGGTAGCCGCGCCCGACGTAATCGATATCGAGCGGCTTATCGAAACGTTCGAGAAGGCGACGCCGCACGTAGCCGCGGGCGCCCATGTTCTTCGGCTCCTCTTGCACCCATACGACGCGCTTGAGATTCGGATACGTCTCGAAGAGCGCGTTGATTTCCGTAGCCGGAATCGGCGAGAGCATCTCGATGCGCACGATCGCGGTTTTCTTCATGTTCGCGTACGCCGGTGCGCCGGCCAAATCGTAATAGATTTTGCCGGTGCATAGGATGATGCGCTCGATCTTCGAGCGATCCGTGACGTTGGGGTCGTCGATGACCGGCTTGAACGTACCGGTTGCCATGTCGTCGATATTGCCCGATGCGATCTCTTGGCGCAGCAACGATTTGGGCGTCATCACCACCAGCGGCACGGGATTCGGCGAACCCGCCTGCATGCGCAAGAGATGGAAATAGTTCCCCGCGTTCGACGGATACGCGACCCGCAGGTTGCCTTCCGCGGCGAGTTGGAGGAAGCGTTCGAGGCGAGCGCTGGAGTGCTCCGGCCCTTGCCCTTCGTAACCGTGCGGCAGCAGCAGCGTTAAACGCGACGTCTGCCCCCACTTCGCTTGCCCGGCTGCGAGGAATTGGTCGAGGATGATCTGCGCGCCGTTGACGAAGTCGCCGAACTGCGCCTCCCACAACACGAGCGCTTTCGGGATCGCAGCGGCGTAGCCGTATTCAAAGCCGACGCACGCATACTCCGAGAGCGGGCTGTTGTGAATCTCGAACGACGCGGCGGCATCGGCCAGGTGCTGGAGCGGCACGAATTGACGATTGGTCGCCGGATCGTGCAACACCGCGTGGCGATGGCTGAACGTTCCGCGCTCGGTATCCTGGCCCGTGATGCGAATCGGCACGCCCGACGCAAGCAGCGACGCGAAGGCCAAACCTTCGGCCATGCCCCAGTCGACGAGCCCCTTTTCCGCGATCAACGCCCGGCGCCGGTCGAACTGCGTTACGAGTTTTTTGTTGATGGTAAAACCGTTCGGTACGCCGACCAGCGCTTCGCTCCACGCTAGGAGCTTCTGCTTTTCGATCGGCACGAGCGTGGCGGTGGGGAGCGGCGCCGATTGCGCGATTTTCTCGATCAGCCCCGGGCCGCGCTCGCTCTTCACGGCCTTGTAGGCTTCCTGAAGTTGCGCGGTTGCATCGTCGACCATCTTCTTGGCCGCTTCCGCATCGATAATGCCTTGCGCGATCAACTTGCTCGCAAAGAGTTCGCGGGCCGTCGGATGTGCCTTGATCTTCTCGTACATCAAAGGCTGCGTGTAGGCCGGTTCGTCCTGCTCGTTGTGACCGGGGCGACGGTAGCCGATCAGATCGATCAGCACGTCGCGCCCGAACCGCTTGCGGAACTCGAGCACCAAATGAACCGCCGAGATGCACGCATCGATATCGTCCGCGTTGACGTGCACGATCGGCACGTCGAAGCCTTTCGCGAGATCCGACGCGTAACGGGTCGAGCGCGAATCGCGCGAATCGGTCGTAAAGCCGATCTGATTGTTGCCGATGATGTGCAGCGTACCGCCCGTCGCATACCCGTGGAGCGACTGCAAGTTGAAAACTTCCGAGATGATCCCTTGGCCGGTAAAGGCCGAATCGCCGTGAATGAGGATCGGTGCGGCTCGTTTGACGTCGTACGCCGGCCGATTGTGCGCGTGGTCCGTCTGCAATGCGCGAGCGCGGCCTTCGACCACCGGGTCGACCGCTTCGAGATGGCTCGGGTTGTGCGCGAGCGTTACCATGATTTGCTTGCCGCCCGAACTCGTGTACACGCCGGTCGCGCCGTGATGATACTTCACGTCGCCGGTGACGTCGTCGCCGCCGACTTCGCCGCGCTGGTGCGCGGCTTCAAACTCGCCGACGATTTCCTCGTACGGAGCGTTGACGACGTGCGCGATGACGTTGAGGCGCCCGCGGTGCGCCATGCCGATCACCGCGTTGGGTACGCCGTCGTCGGAGAGCATATCCAACGCCTCTTCGAGCATCGGCACCATCATGTCGAGGCCTTCGCCCGAGAAGGTTTTTTGCCCGAGGAACGTCTTGCGCAGGTAGCGTTCGAGCGTTTCCACCCGCGTGAGCCGCGCAAGGAATTCAACTTGACGTTCGCGGCTGAGCGCGAGGCGATATGCGCCCGATTCGATATTTTCGCGCAGCCAACGGCGCTGTTCGGTATTCGAGATGTGCTCGAACTCGTACGCAATCGTCGAGCTGTACGTCTCGCGCAGGCGCGGCAGAATATCCGCCAGTGTCGCGCCCGGGAGCTTCACGTTGAGCACCGATGCCGGGATCGCGCTCTGCAGCGCGGGGCTAAGGCTATAGGTGGCCGGATCGAGCTTGGGGTCGCCGACCGGTTGCGAGCCCAGCGGATCCAGGTGCGCAGCGAGATGCCCGTGCGTGCGATACGCCGAGACGAGCGCCATGCCCGCCGCAACCGCGCGCAACATTTCATCGGAGACATTCTGCGCGATCGGTTCTTCCCGTACGACGGGGGCCTGGGCTGCTCGCGCAGCCGGAACGGCTGCCGGCGCACCGAGCGCGAGCGATGCGAAGATCGCGTCGTAGAAGCCGTCGTTGCCTTGTAAGAACTGGTCGACGCGGCGCAAGTATTCGCCGGACTGCGCGCCCTGAATGACGCGATGATCGTACGTGCTGGTCATTTGCATGACCTTCGCTACGCCCAACTGCTGCAGCGCCGCTTCGTTCGCACCGGCGAATCCCGCCGGATAGCCGATCGCGCCGGTCGCAAGGATCGCGCCTTGCCCCGCCATCAGGCGCGGTACCGATGCGACGGTGCCGATGCCGCCCGGATTGGTCAACGTAAACGAGGCACCTTGCAGATCGTCGGCGCCGAGTTTGTTATCGCGAGCCTTCGCGACCAACGCTTGATAGGCGGCGTAGAAGCCCGCGAAATCGAGCGCATCGGCATGCTTGATGACCGGGACAACCAAGAATCGCGTCCCATCCTTACGCTCGCTATCGACGGCAAGGCCGAGGTGAATGCCGGGCTCGACGCGTTGCGGAACGCCCTTTTCGTCGCGACGGAAACTATAGGTGATGAACGGCATCTCGTGCGCCGCGCGCACCAGCGCGTAGGCAACCAGGTGCGTGAACGAAATCTTTTCGCTGCGACCGGCCGTCTTGAGCGCCGCGTTGAGCTGCTTGCGTCGCGCGTCCATCGCGTCGACCGCGAGCGTGCGGAAGCTCGTGGCCGTTGGAATTGCGAGCGACTGCTCCATGTAGCCGATCAGCGCGGCGGCGGGGCCCTTGAGCGTCGTGACGTTGGCACCCGTGGCCAGCGGCACCATTTGCTGCGCGGGAGAGGCGCTAGATGCTTTGCGTTTCGCGCTCTCGCGTTGCGCTTGCACGTCCGCGCGCAGAACCATACCGCTCGGGCCCGTTCCGCGTACGAGCGCGAGGTCCACGTCGAGCTTGCGCGCGACACGCTGCGCCTGCGGTGATGCTACAACGTTGGCGCTGCGCGCCGCCGGCGGTGCGGGCGCGGCGGCCGCAGGCTGCGCCGGAGCGGGGGCCGGGGCGACGCTCGGTTTTGCAGGGACGCCGCTTGGCGCCGCATTCGCGTCGATCTGCGCTAGCTTGGCGCCGACGGCGACGGTGTCGCCGGGCTGCGCGTAGAGTTGCGTGACGACGCCCGAACTCGGGGCGGGCACTTCCACGTCGACTTTATCGGTGGTGACTTCGACGATCGTATCGCCTTCGCTCACGAATTCACCGATTTTTTTGCGGAACTCGATGATCGAACCCTCGGCCACCGATTCGCCCATCTCCGGCAGCGTGATATCGATCAGCTTCGGCTCGCTCGCAGCCTGCTTGGGCGCGCTCTCAACTCGTTCGGGCATGCTCACCGTTGCGCCGTTCGCGTGCGTGGCGCCGTTCGAGCTTGCGACTTTGCTGGTGTCGATTTCAACCAGGGGTGCGCCGACGTCGACGCTATCGCCCTCGGCCGCCATCAATTTGGTAATCACGCCGGTCGCCGTAGCCGGTACTTCAACGTCCACTTTGTCGGTCGTAATATCGACCAGCGTATCGCCCTCGGTCACGAAGTCGCCGACTTTTTTGCGCCATTCCACGATCGCGCCTTGCGTGACCGACTCCCCCATCTCGGGGAGGGTAACGTGAACCATCGTGTCCGGCACTCTTGTACTCCGTCTGACCTGCTCGCACGAGCAAACGCGAAAAATCCGAACCAGGCATTTCGCTCTAGCTCAGTACCACCATCTTACTCCCACAAATCGTACCCTCCAATGACGGCAAGAAGAAAGATTTATGTCGTTGATGGAATGAATACTCGGATATGGAACTCCAGCAGCTGGCCTACTTCCGGGTGGTTGCCAGAACCGAGCATTTCACCCAAGCCGCCGAGGAGCTGGCGATCACCCAACCGGCGCTGAGCCGAGCGATCGGCCGCCTGGAGCGCGACCTCGGGGTGGCCCTGTTCGATCACCGCGGCCGCTCCGTCCGGCTCAATCGGTACGGACGGGCGTTCTTGGGGTATGCGGAGCGCGCGCTCGCGGCCCTGGAGGCCGGGCGCCGCGAGGTGACCGACCTAGCCGACCGCGACGCCGGGGTGATCGCGTTCGGCTTCGCTCACGCCCTCGGAACGCGCATCGTCCCGGATCTCATCGCGAGCTTTCGGGCGCAACACCCCCGCGCGCGCTTTCAACTCTTGCAGAATGCTTCGCACATCATCCTCGCGGAACTGGAAGCGGGCGATGTCGATCTCGCGCTGGTCTCGCCCGTTCCGCCCGCAAGCGAACGCATCGAGGCGGTACAACTCGCGTCGGAAGAATTGTTCCTGGTGGTGCCGCGCGGGCATCGCTTCGCCAAACGCCGCGTCGTGAATCTGGCCGAATTGCGCGACGATACATTCGTGTGTTTGCGCGAAGGCTACGGTTTGCGCACGCTCACCGACGCGTTCTGCGCGCAGGCGGGATTCGTACCGAAGATCGCGTTCGAAGGCGAGGAGATTGCGACGCTGCGCGGCTTGGTGGCCGTGGGTTTGGGCGTCGCGATCATCCCCGCCGCGCTTGCCCCGCTGGAAGGTGCGCCGCCGAACATTCGCATCGGCGAGCCGATCTGCCGGCGTAGCATCGGGCTCATGTGGGAGCCCTCACGCTACCAACCCGAACTCACCCAACAGTTTCGGCATCACGTCATGACGTCGTTTCGCTCGTGAAATGCGACTAACCGATGTGTCCGAAGTGCGCGATGAGCAGGCTCGAGCACGCGATGGCCACCCATAGAATCGCGCCGAGTGCGAGCGGGCGCAAACCGGCGGCGCGCATCTTCTGCACGTCGGACAACAGTCCGACGCCGGCGAGCGCGGCGACGATCGTGAAGAGCGCGAGCTGTTGGATAGGCTGCGCGAACGCGGCCGGAATCGCGCCGAACGAGTTCAGCGCCGCGGCGACGATGAACCACACGACGAACCACGGAAAAATCGCGCTCCAAGCGATGGGCGTATCGCCTTTCCGCGCGCTCGTCATGCGCTTCCATCCGTAAAACGCGACGATCGGCACGATCAGCAACGTACGCGTCAACTTGACGATCACCGACGTGTTGCCGGCGACGTGACCGTATGAGAATGCCGCGGCGACGACCGACGAAGTATCGTTGATCGCGGTCCCGGCCCATAAGCCGAACGCCGATTGCGAGAGATGCATCAGGTGTCCGAGCGCCGGAAACGTCAGCACCGCTACCACGTTGAAGAAGAAAATCGTTCCCATCGCGTACGCGACGTCCGATTGCTCGACTTCGATCACGCTCGCCATCGCCGCGATCGCGGAACCGCCGCAGATCGCCGTGCCTACGCCGAGCAGACGGCGCAGGTCTCTATCGAGTCCCAGCACGCGACCGATCACATACGCGAGCGTCAGGGTCACCACCAGCGTTCCAAGCATAACCGGAAGCGACGCCGCGCCGCCGCGCTCGATCTGCGCGAGCGAGAGATGCGCGCCGAGCAGCACGATCGACCATTGCAAGAGTTTCTTGCTCGAAAAGGCGATGCCCGGCACGAGCGGCGCGGCAGGTGCGCGCACCGCCGTGATCGCGACGCCGATCAGAATTCCGAAAACGGGCCCCCCGATGAGCGGAAACCACCAGCCGAGCAGGGTCGCGACGAGCGCGATCGCCACGCACAGGATGAGGCCGGGGAGTATTTTCACGAATCTGGCTCCTTGACGTCGTGCGAGGCGTGCAGAGCGCACGCATGGTTCACGACACGCTTATCGTAAATCTGCGCCGTTTATAAGTCAAAGTATTATTTCAATTGATTTGCTATAGTATTACTTATGGATATAACGTTGAGCCAGCTCGAGTCGCTCCGCCAAGTTGCCAAGCAGCGCAGCTTTACGAAGGCGGCGCGCGCGCTCCGCATCACCCAGCCGGCCGTTAGCCAGCAGCTTGCCGCACTCCAGCGATCCCTCGGGATCCGGCTGATGGAACCGCAACGCGGCCGGCCCCAGCTCACCCAGGCGGGCCTCTTTGTGGCGGCCCGCGCGGAGCTCATCGGGGAACAGATCGACGCTTTCGTTCGCGAAGTGCATGAGTACGCGCGGGGCGAACGCGGTGAGTTGCACGTCGCCGCAACGCTGACGATCGGATCGTACGTGCTGCCCGGCGCCTTGCGCGCTTTTTGCGCGAAACATCCGGGCGTCGCACCGAACGTCGAAATCGTCAACACCAGCGCGGTCGTCGCACGCGTGCTCGCGGGCGAAACCGGGATCGGATTAGTCGAAGGCACCGTCGACGAGACCGGCGTCGACGTGCGTCGCTTCGGCGGCGACCGTTTGGTATTAATCGTTCCCGCGAGCGGCCATCCGCTCAGCGATGCAACGCGCATCACCGCGCAAGCGCTCGCCGCGTACGCGTTCGTAAGCCGAGAAGCGGGCTCGGGAACGCGCGATCACGGTTACGAAGCGCTGCTGCGCCGTGGCGTTACGCCGCCGATCGCGATCGAATTTCCGAACGGTGAAGCGATCGTCTGCGCCGTTGAAGCGGGCTGGGGCGTTGCGATCCTCTCCGAGCTCGCGGTCGAACGCGCGCTCGCCCTGGGCAGCGTGCGCGCCCTAACCATCGACGACCTCGCTCTCGATCGCGACTTCCGCGTCGTCACCGCCCACGGCCGCGCGCTACCGCCGGTCGCGAACGCATTTCTTGCGACGCTGGAGCGCTAGAAGAACTTCGCCGGCAATGCCGGTGACGACATGGGCGCCGAGCCGTTGAACTTCGGGCGGGGATGCGAGAGTACGAACGCCGCGATGTCGTAGGCTTCTTTGACCGAAAGCGTTCCGGGTGCGTTCTGCGGCATGTTGTATTTGACGAAGCCCGTCATGTTGGCAAGGTTCGCCATGCCTGCGCCGCTGTTGAACGACGTTGCTCCCCACAGCGGGGGGAACGCGCCGCTAATGCCCGCGCCGTTGGCTTGATGGCACGTCACGCATTTCTGCGCGTACAGCTTACCGCCATCGGCAACGTCCGGTGCGGTGCTCGGCACCGTGACGGCGAAACTATCGGCCTTCGCTTTGGGCGTGCCGACGGGAACGTCGCGCGAGATGTACGCAAGGTAGGCCACCATCGCGATCATCTCTTTGCTCGTGTAGGCGGGGGCCCGGCCGTTCATACTGTAGAGGAAGCACTCCGCCAACCGGTCCTGTAGCGCGATCACGCGCTTCGAGCGCTTGTTGTATTGCGGAAACCGAGCGTAGACGCCGGCGAGCGACGCGCCGCGCGGCACGGTCCCGGCGGCGATATGGCACGACGAGCACGTCATGTTCGCGGTCACGTCGGCTTTGAGATACTTTGCCGGGTTATCGATGACGTCGTGGCCCAACCGAATTTCCTGGCCTAACGGCCCCGACGGCAATGCCGACGCATCGTACAGCGCGCCGGTCGCGGATGCGGACGTGGTCGCCGCGCCGGTCGTCGCCGGCGGAGGGCTCGAGCACGCGCTGGCCCCAAAGGCGAGCATGGTGAGCGCGACCGCAATGCGCAGAGGAGACTTCGCGTGCATGGGGACCTCTCATCAAGGAATCGGTTGAGGACTTGGTTCCCCGTTTCGGCTCGATCCAACCTCTAGCGCGGGTGAGCACGGCGACACAAAAGAAGATAGGCAGTATGAAAGATCCGGTCGACCCCACGCAGTCCACTTCGCCGGAATTTTCGCGCGGCGCATTCGTGGGCATCTCGGCCGCGGCCGGGGCGGCAGCCGCGACCGGAGCCGCCATGGCCGAGACGCTGGGCCGCCCGCATCCGCCGCTGGTGGCACCGGACGATCCGAGCATCGTCGCGCGATCCATCTCCCTTAAGCGCCCGGATACGACGATCGACGCCTATGCCGCATGGCCGGCCAACGCGCATGCCGCAACGCCGGCGCTCGTCGTCGTCATGCACATTTGGGGCGTCGACACCTCGATTCGCGACGTCGTCCGGCGCTATGCGAAAGCCGGCTTCGTTGCGATTGCGCCCGACCTTTACTCGCGCTTCAAAGCGCCCAGCGGCGACGGCGTCTCCGATATCGCCGTCTTTCGCCCCTACTACCAACAACTCGATCGCCAACAATACGACGGCGATATTCGCGCAGCGGCCGAATGGGCCAAAGAACGCTCGCCCAAAGCCAAGACCGGCGTGACGGGATTCTGCATGGGCGGCCACATCGTTTTGCAACAAGCGATCGACAACGGCAAATTCTTTACGACCGCTGCACCGTTCTACGGCGCCGTCGACGGCATCGAACCCGATTTTGTCGACGTACCGATCTGCGGCAGCTACGGCGAACGCGACACCAGCATCCCGGCCGCCGATGTCCGCGCTTTTCAAGCCGCGTTGCACGTACCGAACGACATCCGCATCTATCCCACCGCCGGACATGCCTTCTTCGACGATCAGCGCGCTTCATACGTGGCCGTGGCGGCGCACGACGCGTGGAAGCGAACGCTCGCGTTCCTCACCAAATACGTCGGAACGCCGACGCCGTGATCGAGAACCCCATCGCAATCGCCATCGTTGCCCTGTGTATCGGCTTCGCAATAGGCGCGCTCGTGCTTCGCACGATCTCGCAGAGCGCGCTCGTACGCGCGCAAGAACGTCTCACCGCCGCATTGGCGCGAGCCGACGAAACACAACAACGCGTGCAGCGCGAAGAACAGCTCCGCAGCGATGCCGAACGCGCCGCAAGCGCGGCCCAAGCGCTCGCCGCGGGCCTGCAAGCCACGCTCGCCGAGACCTCCGAAAAGCAACAACACGCCATCGAAGCCCTGCTCGAACGCACCAAGTCGGAACTGCGCGAAACAACCGCCTCGCGCGCCAGCGAACGCGTCGGCGAACTCGTCGCGCCGATCGCACAAAAGCTCACCGAATTCGACGCATTCGTACGCGAGATCGAAAGCAAACGTAACGCCGATACCGGCGGCCTCAAAGAACAAATCGCCTCGCTCCTCTCGCGCGCCGAAAAACTCGAGCTCACCACGGCCCAACTCTCGAGCCACACCTCAACGCTCGTGACCGCACTGCGCAACCCCGCAACGCGCGGTAAATGGGGCGAAATTCAATTACGCAACGTCGTCGAAAAAGCCGGAATGCTCTCGTACTGCGATTTCGAAGAGCAGCAGAACGTCGTATTAGAAACCGGCACGTCGCGCCCCGACATGACGATCAATCTGCCGGGCAACCGGCGCGTCTTCGTCGATGCCAAGACCCCGATCGACGCGCTTCAAGCCGCATTCGAAGCCTCCGACGAAGCCGCGCGCCGCGAACTCACGCGCCAGCAAGCCCGCGCGCTCTCCGACCACGTCGATGCCCTCTCCAAACGCAATTACCACACCGCCGAAGGCTCGGCCGATTTCGTCATCCTCTTCGTCCCCGGCGAAGCCTTCCTCAGCGCCGCACTCAACGAAAACCCCACGCTGATCGAATACGCGCTCGATAAAGGCGTGCTCATCGCCGGCCCGCTCTCGCTGATCAGCCTCCTACGCTCGTTCGCCATGGGCTGGCAAGCCGTCAAACAAGAAGAGAACGCCAAACGCATCGCCGCAATCGGACGCGAACTCTACGACCGCACCACGCGCTTCGCGGAGCGACTGGTCAACATCGGCAAACATCTCGAACGGTCGGTCGGCGCATTCAACGAAGGCGTCGCAACCTACGAAGGCCGCCTCCTACCGCAAGGCCGCAAGCTCAAAGAAGACGCGGCCTTCGCAGCCGAAGATCTGCCCGAGATCGCCACCATCGACGTCGCCCCGCGCAACATCACCGCCATCGACGCCCGCACCAAAGCCTCCGGCGAATAGCTATCAGCGGCCGGTGTGCGGTGCTGAGGGCGCCTACGCCGTTGGGACGGGGCCTGTGAGGGAGGAGCGGAGCCAGGATGGCGGGAGCGACGACGAACGGAGCAATTTTTTCGCACGATGCGAAAAAATGGGCGTCCCCGTCCCAATGGTGTAGGCGATCTCAGCACCGCGCACCGGCCGCGTTACTACTGCTGCTTGGCCTTCCAGGCTCGCAGCGCTGCGAGCGTGTTCGTGACGTGCTGGTCGGGATTGAGGTTGGTGTACGTGTAGAGAATCGTGCCGTTGGGTGCGATGACGTACGACGTGCGATCGGCGTAGGCCGGTGCGAGCTTCAGCACGGCGTCGTAGGCTTTTTCGACCGACTGCGTGCTGTCGGCGGCGACGGCGAACTTGCTGCGGCACACGCTCACCGAGAACTTCTGTAATTTCGCGATCGGGTCGTGCGAGACGCCGATCACCGTTGCGCCGAGCGCTTTGTATTTGCCGATTGCGTCGGCGAAATCGTGCGCTTCAATCGTGCACCCGGTCGTAAACGCCGCGGGGTAGAAATACAGCACGACCGGACCTTTCTTCAACGCTGCGGCGAGCGAAAACGGGAAGACGTTCCCGCCCTTGGATGCTTGCAGCGTGAAATCGGGGGCTTTGCTGCCGACGGGTAGCGCGGCGAGCGCGAGCACCGGCATCGCGAAGAGCGCGATGCCGAGCAGGGCCGAAAGACGACGTGCGAGTTTCATGAAAGGCAACCTCCACAGGAAGAACGTTTGCGTTATAGGCCCATCAAGCGGGCGATGACCACGCGCTGCACTTCGTTCGTGCCTTCGCCGATTTCGTTGATCTTCTGGTCGCGATACATGCGCGAGACCGGGTATTCGTCCATGAAGCCGTAGCCGCCGTGAATCTGGACGGCCTCGTTGACGACGCGGCGCGAAACTTCGGCGGAGTAGAGTTTGGCGAGGCTGGCGGTCTGGACGAAATCGCGACCGTTGTCCTTCTCCCACGCGGCTTTGAGGATCATCATCTTGGCGTGCTCGATCTCGCAGAGCATGTCCACCAGCTTGAACTGGATCGCTTGGAATTTGCTAATCGGTTTGCCGAACGCATGGCGGTCTTTAGCGTACTGCAATGCTTCGTCGTAGGCACCCATCGCGAGGCCGATCGAGAGCGCAGCAACCGAGATGCGGCCGCCGTCGAGAATCTTGAGGAACTGCTTGTAGCCTTCGCCGCGCGGGCCCAGCAGGTTCTCTTCGGGGATGGTGGCGTCGACGAACGAAAGCTCGCGCGTATCCGAGGCGCGCCAGCCCATCTTGCGATACTTTTTGCTGCGCGCGAATCCGGGCGCATCTTGCGGCACGACGAGGTTGGAGATTTCGGGCTTGCCGTCGGCGCGTTTTCCGGTGACCGCGGTGATCGTTGTGCCGCCGCTGATATCCGTCCCGGAATTGGTGATGAAGGCTTTGGTGCCGTTGATCGTCCATCGACCGTCCGCTAGGGTTGCTTTGGTTTGGCAGTTACCGGCGTCGCTGCCGGCGCTCGGCTCGGTGAGGCCGAATCCCCACAGCATCTTGCCCTGTGCGAGCGGCACCAGATAGCGTTCCTTTTGTTCCTTGGTGCCGAACAAATAGAAGGGCGTCGCGCCCAGCGAGACGTGAGCGGCCATGGTGATGCCGGTCGAAGCGTCGGCGCGGGCGATCTCCATGACGGCCAGGGCATAGCTCACCGTGTCGGCCCCGGCTCCGCCGTACTCTTCAGGGAACGGCAATCCCATAAAACCGAGCTCGGCCATCTTCTTTACCAAGTCGTACGGGAAGCGCTCTTCGCGGTCCATCTCCTCGGCCTTGGGCTTTACCTCGTCTTGCGCAAACTCGCGGGCGAGGGACTGGATGGCTTTCTGCTCGTCGGTTAAATCGAAATTCATAGCCCGAAGGTATAGCTCGCGGCCAAAGGTAAAACCCTCCCGCAGCGATGATCTCTTTGCGCGGCGTCTCTCTGACCTATCCCAACGGAGTGCGCGCCCTAGACCATGTGAGCCTGGAGATTGCCAAAGGCGACTTTGTCTTTCTCGTCGGCCACTCCGGAACGGGAAAATCCAGCCTGCTGCGCTTGCTCTACCACGAATCGACGCCGACCTCCGGTGATATCACCGTTGACGGCATCCGCGTGGAGAAGCTCAAGCGCTCGCGCGTTCCGGCGCTACGCCGGCATCTGGGCGTCGTCTTCCAAGACTTCAAATTGCTCTCCGACAAAACGGTGTGGGAGAACGTCGCGTTCGCGATGCAAGTGACCGGCGCGCATAGTCGCGACATCATGCGACAGGTTCCGCGCGCGCTCGATCTCGTCGGCCTCTCGCACAAGAGCCGCATGTATCCCGGCGAACTCTCGGGCGGCGAACAACAACGCGCGGCCATCGCCCGCGCACTCGTCAACAATCCGAAAATTTTACTCTGCGACGAACCGACCGGCAATCTCGATCCATCGAATACGACCGAGATCATGGAACTGCTTCTACGCATCAACCTCAAAGGGACGACCGTCGTCGTCGCCACCCACAACCAAGCCGTCGTCGATCGCATGCGCCGCCGCGTCGTGCGCCTCGAAGACGGCAAGATCGTCACCGACGAAGAACGAGGCTATTACTATCTTGGACTGGGGCAAGGTCAAGTTCTTTCTGGGTGAGGTGTTGCGCAATTTTACGCGCAACGCCGGCATGCAGGCTACCGCCATCGGCACCGTCGCGATGACGATCGTGCTCCTAGGGGCGTTTCTCTTCATTCGCGGCACCCTCACGGGCTTGGGCGACCAAGTACTCAACCAAATCGAAGTCTCGGCGTACCTCTCGTACGACATCACGCCGCAGCGAACGCACGCGCTGCGCAATGCGATCGCTAGCGACCCGCGGGTTCGTTCGGTGCAATTCATATCGAAAAAGCAGGGCTTGGCCGAACTGCGCGCCCGCACCAACGGCGTCATCGATACCTCGCTGCTGACGCAGAACCCGCTCCCGGATAAGCTGCGCGTGCGCGTGCGCGACCCGCAAGAGACCGTCGCCGTCGCCGCGGCGATTCGTAAGATGCACGGCGTCCAAGACGTCGTCTATCCGCAAACGGTGGTCGAGCGGCTGCTCCAACTCGGAGGCGTCCTGCGCCGCATCGGCATCGTCGTGATCGGGGTCTTTCTCCTGGTCGCGGGAATCATTATTTCAAACACGATCCGGCTGACGGTTTTTGCCCGGCGCCGCGAAATATCGATCATGCAACTCGTCGGCGCAACAAATATGTACATTCGCCTCCCGTTTATCTGCGAAGGTTTGCTTGCGGGAGTCTTTGGCGCGCTGATCGCGGTGGTGGTGCTGGCCATCTCGAAATACGAACTCTGGCCCAAGCTGCTGCTGGCGCTCCCGTGGGTGCAACTCAATGCCGGAAGCGTCGACCTTCCGGTGCTTGTTGCCCAACTCGTTCTGGTGGGCGGCGCCATCGGCGTCGTAGCTTCGTGGATTTCGGTCGGACGACACCTACGCACGTAGCATCGTCGCAACGCATCGACATACCGTTCGATGCATTGGTACGCCTATCCACCGATGGGCTGGCTCTGGTGTCGCACGACGGGCTCGTTCTCGCATGGAGCGACGTGGCATCGGCGATCACGACGATCGTATCCGAAGCGGCGATAGGTGCGTCGTTCTCCGCGCTCTTCAATAACACGCAGGCGCTGATCGGCCTGGACGGCACGTCGGCGCACGTGACGCTGGTGCCGGTTTCGCAGCCCGCACTGGAAATCCGCGCGCTTGCGGTCGCAACGGGCGAAGGCCATCTGGTCTCGTTCGGCCCGCAACGACGCTTCGAACAGATCGAGCAACTCAAGAGCGAGTTGCTCGCTACGCTTTCTCACGAACTCAAAACGCCGCTGGCGACGATTAAAGCGTTCGCAACGACGCTGCGCGAGAACCCATCGGATGAGAAGCTGGACCGCGACGATTACTTGCGAACGATCGATCAGCAGGCCGATCGCTTAGCGCGAGCGCTCGATGGACTGCTCCGCGCGGCCCGGGTGAGCGCCGATCAATTGCCGCGACGACGCGAGCGCATCGCGCTCGATCGCCTGCTCGAAGACGCGCTCGCGGAGCTGCCTTTGGAGGCCGCCGATCACCCGGTCGAACGCCGGACGCTCGGCGTCGACGTCTGCGGCGATCCCGCGCTGCTGCGCGAGATCCTCGTGCACGTGCTGCGCAACGCGATGATGTTTTCGCGCGAGGGCGCGCCGGTCGAGGTGAGCGGCTCGATGATCGGCACCTCGACGGCCATCTCGGTGCGAGATCGCGGCATCGGCATCGACGCCGAGCACCTGCCCTATATCTTCGAACGGTTTTATCGAGCCGAACCGAAGATGACCGCTTCCACCAGCGGTGCCGGCCTAGGACTCTTCATCGTGCGCGCTTTGGTCCGCGCTCACGGAGGATCGATCTCGGTCGAAAGCACGCTCGGTAGCGGCACCCTGGTTACCATCACGCTGCCGGTGCGCGAATGAACGCCGCGAACGATCTCGGCGCGCATAAAGTGCTGGTCGTCGACGACGACCGCAACCTGCGCAAAATTATCGCGACGAACTTAGAGCTAGCGGGGTTTCTCGTTACCAGCGCCATCGACGGGCGCGACGCGTTGGAGAAAATCGAAGACGACGTGCCGGATGTCGTGTTGCTCGATCTCATGATGCCGCTCATGGACGGCTACGAGGTTGCGCGGCGCATTCGAAAACATCACAATCTCGCCATCGCGAACGTCCCGATCATCATCCTCACCGCGAAGGGCGAAACCGAAGATAAGCTGCGCGGATTCGAAGCCGGCGCGGACGATTACATGACCAAACCGTTCGGACCGCAAGAACTCCTAGCGCGCGTTCGCGCGAAAATCCGACGCGTCGAAGTCGATTCGTCGCTCTCTCCGCTGACGCGGTTACCGGGTAATCTCGCGATCGAAGGCGAGCTTCGTCGGCGCATCGGGGATGCCGAGCCGTTCACCGTGTTGTATCTGGACTTGGATAATTTCAAGGCCTTCAACGACGTCTATGGATTCACGCATGGGGACGAGGCCATTCAAGTGGTCGCGCGGGTGACGCTGGACGTGGTGCATCGCCGCGGAACTCCCGACGATTTCGTCGGCCACATCGGCGGCGACGATTTTATCCTCGCGACCGCCCCCGATCGCGCGGAAGAGGTGGCCCGGGAGATCATCGCCGAGTTCGATCTCGCCATTCGCGCCCTCTACTCCGCCAAGGACCTGCGAGCGGGGTATATCGAAACGCGAGATCGTCGTGGTACCCTCAATCGATCTCCCATTATGTCGCTCTCGATCGCGATCGTGGCTAACGATCTCGGGCAAATCACCAACTACGCGCAAATCGGCGAGATGGCCGCGGAGCTCAAGCGCTACGCCAAGTCTCTCACCGGATCGGTTTTCGTAAAGGATAAGCGCCGCTAGTGCCGTTCAAATCACTGGTTTCGTTGCTGTTCGTATTCGCGCTGCTGCTCCCCGGCACGGTGAGCGCCGGAACGACGCTGCAACAGCGGATCGATGCTCAGAGCCGTCGCGCCCACAAGCTTGAAGCGAAGCTCCACCTCAAACGGGTGGAGTTGCACGCCGCGGCATTGACCGAAAGCCAACTTCAGGCACAGCTCAGCGAGACCAACGGTGCGATTTCGAACGTCAATCAGCATCTGGGCTCGCTCGCCGAGCAGCAGCGATCGACCGAACGCCGCCTAGCTTGGAATACGACCCAGCTCGACGCGGCGCAACGCTCGTTGCGCTTGCAAGACGGCCTTCTCAAGAAGCGCTTGGTCGACATCTACGAAAACGGTGACATGAGCTATGCCGCCGTTTTGTTGTCGGCGCGCAGCTTTACCGAATTCGTCGAGCGATGGGAAGATTTGCGGCTGCTGATCGCCGCCAACGAACGTACGGTGTCCGAGCGAGCGAAAACCGAAGCGAAAGTGGCGTCCGCTCAGGCGGATCTCGAGCGGAGCCAGGTTGCGCTGGCATCCGAGGAACAGGCGCAACGGCAGGCTCGCACGCAACTCGGAGCGCTGGCCGACGAGCGTCGCAACTTGGTCGCGCTTGCGGACCAGCAGCGCAACCGCAAGGCGACCGAGGTCGCGCAGCTTGAAGACCTCTCCGCCGCGCAAGAGGCGCAGCTCGAAGCTCTCATCCAGGAGCGGCAGCGAGAACTCGAGGCACAACGCGAAGCCCAAAGACGCGCCGCCGGGATCGCCGGTGCGATACCGCCGCCCAACGAAGGGGCACCGCGATCGTTCTCGTGGCCCGTTAACGGCACCATCACCTCGCCCTTCGGGTGGCGCTCCAACCCCTTCGGAGGCGCGCCCGACTTCCACACCGGCCTCGATATCGCGGCACCGACGGGTACCACGATCGTCGCGGCGGCGGCCGGCACCGTGATTCTCGCGCAGTGGTACGGCGGTTACGGCAATTTCGTGCTCATCGACCACGGCGGCCACGTTTCGACCGGCTACGGGCACATGTCGGCGATCTACGTTTCGGTGGGCCAGCACGTGCAGCGCGGGCAGGCGATCGGCGCGGTCGGCATGACCGGGCTAGCAACCGGCCCCCACGTTCATTTTGAGATTCGCATCAACGGCAAGCCGGTCGACCCCGCCCCCCGCCTCCACTAGCCGGCGTCCCATCCAAAAGCTTCCCACCGCTCGTTAAGAGTTTTGGAGTATGGTGGCGAAGAGCAACTCCCGGTAGCCCTATGCGGGTACATACGAGAGGATTATGACCGGAACGTTTCGCGCGCTCGTGGGAGCGCTTATCGTGGTTCTTATTGCCGCCGTCGGGGCGGTCTATTTACGCGACCGCGCGAGCGCCGTGGCGCTCTCCGAGAGTCACGTCAGCATGACGAACTTTCAAGAGCATCGCGATGCGCCCACCTTGGCCGCCTCCGACGGAACGTCGCTGGTCGAACTCGCCGCGCAGAAGCTCCAGAATCGTTTCTACAAACCGATCGCCGCGCAGACGCCGGTCAACGGCGAGTCGAAATGGATCGAAGCCTATTTGAAGAGCAAGCACGTCGCGAATCCGACGCTCCCGCACGAGGACGCATCGGGCAACCTTTCGCAAGATTCCGCGCAACTCGCCGCCGTGTTGCGTTACGCCGACGCGCATTACGCCGGCGCGCTCGGGCCGCAAGGCCGCGCCGATCTGCAGGAAGCCGCGCTGCGCGGCATCATGGGCTCGGTGAAAGATCCGTACACCGTCTATCTCTCGCCCAAGGAGATTCAGAGCTTAACCGAATCGCTCTCGGGCGGCAACTTCGGCGGCATCGGCGTGTATATCGAACAACTCAAGGATCTCCAGGTCGTCGTGATGCCGATCGAAGGCCTGCCGGCCGCGCGAGCGGGCATGAAACCCGGCGAGATCGTCGACAGCATCGATGGCCACAGCATTCGCGGGCTTTCGCTCGATAAGGTCGAGCAGATGATTCGCGGCCAACAGGGCACCGTCGTTCATCTCACCACGCACGCGTTCGTCGTTCCCAAGAGCAAAGCGACTCCGAGCCCGGAGCATAGCTACGCGATCGTCCGCGAAATCATTCGGGTTCCGACCGTGCACGCGAAGATGGAAGGCAACATCGACTACATTCGCCTCTCCGACTTCGGGCAAACTTCGGCCGACGAGATCCGCACCGCGCTGTTGAACGGCAAGGCCAAGGGCGCGAAGGGATACATTCTCGATCTGCGCGACAACGGCGGCGGATTGCTCGAGGCTGCGGTGCGGATATCGAGCTACTTCATCCCGCAGGGCACGATCGTCTCGACCATCAAGCGCGACGGCAGCAAGATCACGGAGGAGGCCGACGGCGATGCGATCGGCGGCCTCTCACCGCTGGTCATTCTCGTCAACGGTTACACCGCCAGCGCGTCGGAGATTACCGCGGGCGCCCTGCAAGATTATCACCTCGCCACCCTGATCGGCACCAAAACGTTCGGGAAGGGTGTCGTGCAGACGATTTACGATATGCCGAACAACGGCGCGCTCAAGATTACGACGGCGAGATACGTCACGCCGCTCGGCCGCGATATCCAGCATAAGGGGATCATGCCGGATATCGTCGTTCCTCAGAATCCCGACCCAATGCTGATCGATACGCCTCGCGACAAGCAACTTGCCGTCGCGAAGGCACGATTGCGCAAACTGATTCGTTAGCAGGCATCATGAAACGTCTCTTCTCTTTGGCTCTCGTCGGCATCTTGGGTGCCATGATGGTGCAGCTCTCGGCGATGTCGAGCGTGGCCGCATCCGGCACCCTTACCGCAACCGATACGAGTGAAATCGCCACCAGCTACGGCCACCTCACCACCGACTTCTATAAAAAGGTCGACCCGCAAAACGTTTTGGACGGCGTCCACACCGCGTTGCAGGCGCAACTGAAGAAGGCCGGCATCAAGAAAACCTTGCCGCCGCTGCTCGCGGGCCCGACCGGGAACGCCAACCTCCATGCAATCGATCATCAGATCGATGCGGCGGCGAAGCTCGGCGGTGCAAAGATCGGGGCGCATGCTCTAACGTATGGTGCGATCGACGGCATGATGAAGTCGGTTCACGACCGTTGGACCGTCTTTCTCACACCCAAAGAGTATGCGGCGCTGAACCAGGGGCTCGACGGCTCCGATTTCGGCGGCACGGGCATCGTGATTCAGACCGATTCGAAGACGAAGTATATCGCGGTCAGTAACGTCGTCCCCGACGCACCGGCCGACAAAGCAGGCGTGCAGCAAGACGATTTAATCACCGCGATCAACGGCGTTTCGACCAAAGGAATGTCGCTGAATACCGCAAGCGCGCACCTGCGCGGTAAGGCCGGCACGACCGTCTCGATCACCATCGAGCGCGATGGTAAAATGCTTGCGCCGATCACGCTGACGCGCGCGAAAATCCACCAACTCAGCGTCTATCCGAAGATGCTTCCCGGCAAGATCGGGTACGTCGCGGTCACGGTCTTCGGCAAAGATACCGGAGCCGAGTTGACGACGGCGCTCGACCGGCTGCAGCAGGAGGGCGCGCGAGCGATCATCATGGATCTGCGCGACAACGGCGGCGGCTACCTCGACGCGGCCGTAGCGGTGAGTTCGAAATTCATCCCGAGCGGGCCGATCGTTTCGGTCGAATCGCGAGCTTCGAGCATTACCACGCTCGAGGCCGATGCCACGGCGATTCCGCCGATGCCGTTGGCGGTGCTCGTCAATCAATACACCGCGTCGGCATCGGAGATTACCTCCGGCGCCATTCAAGATAGCGACGTCGGGACGATCATCGGTACGAAGACCTTCGGCAAAGGCGTCGTGCAAACGATCTTTCCGCTGCCGGACCGTTCGGCGGTGAAAATCACCACGGCGCGATACCTCACGCCGCATAATCGCAACATCAATCACCTGGGCATCACGCCCGACATCGTGCTGCCCGAGAACAAAGGTGCGCGTTTCGGCGACCCGGCGAAGGACGCGCAGCTACGTCGCGCGATGCAATTCGTGGACGGTCAGTTAGCCAAGCTCTCCGCGGCCAACGGGGAATGATTCTCCGGATCCGGGGGTCGCGAAGAGCGATCCCTGGATCTGCGAGAATCGTTCGAAGTGCGTGAACGCTACGCCGCGCTCTCGAAGGTACGCTTCCAGCGCGAGCCCTTTTTTGGCAAAGCGCCGGTCGGCGACGAGCGCCGCTTCGAAATCCGAGTGTCCGTCGCCGATGAACATCGTGGAGGCGCCTCGTTCCTTTGCCGCGCGTACCGCGGCAGCTTTATCGTGGCCGTTATCGGAGTCATCGCGGAATCGCAGCCGCCAACCCCGCGGATCGGCATCGACTTCGTTGGCGTAGACCGCAACGTGCGAGAGCTCGGCGCGCGCGAGCGCGCGGCGAATGAGCGGAGCAATGCCCGACGAGAGCACGGTGACGCTACAGCTCCTCGCTTCGCATGCGCGCACGAACGGCGCAAAGGTCGGGTCGAGCACGGTCCGTTCGGCCAACAACGCGTCGGCGTCATCCAGCGAGAGACGAACGTGCGCGAACTGCTCCGCGAGCACTTCGCGCAGCGACATGCTGCCGTCGCGTAGCGCCGCCTCGAGATCGTTCCAACGCTCCGGTCCCGCGCTTGCGCAGACCAGAACGTCGGAGGTGTCGAGGTTGGTGATCGTTCCGTCGTAGTCGACGAAGAGGGCCCAGCCGGCCATCGGCATGGCTCCGGCTAGGACTTCTTTTTCCTAGCCGGTGCCGCCGAAGAGGCCTTTTTACGGGTCGAGGTCTTCTTGACTGCGGGAGCCTTCGCTGCGGCCGGTTCCGCTTTTTTCGCGCGGGGTGCGGCGACGCGTTTTTTCGGCTCCGCTGCCGCCGCTGCGGGCTTGGCCGCCTCGGCTTTCTTGGCGCGCGGGGTTGCGGCCCGCTTGGCGGGTTCCTTTGCCGGCGTTGCCTTGGCGGCTTTGGCCGGAGCCTTCGCCGGAGTCTTCGCCTTGGGCTCGGCTACCGGCGCCGCGACCGCGGCCACCGGCTTGCGGGGACGTCGGGTCGAGGACGCAGGCTGCGCCGGGGGCAGCGCCGCGATCGGCGTGCTCTCAAGCTTGCCCGCGATACGGCCGCCGGCTCCGCCGCGGCCGCGCCGCGCGGGCTTGGTCAGCTGCGGTTGTTCGTCGGGCATGCGCAAGCTCGGGGGTGGCGGCTCGACCGCCGGAGGAGCGGAGCGCCGAACCGGTGCGATGGCGCGCGAAGGTTCGCGCGGAGCCGTCGTCCCGGTGGGTTGGGCCTTGCCGTCCTTACCGACGCGGAAGATGTGCCGGTCGGGAACCGACGAGCTCGAAGGCAGCGCTCCGGTGAGCGGCTCGAGGCCGGGCATCTGACGATCCGACGGCTGCTGGCCTTCGGCTCCGGGTCCACGGCCACGGCCGCGGCCGCGGCGGCGGCGCCGGCGCTTACGATTGGCTCCGTCGCCTTCTGCCGGCGCACCGGCGGGTTCGGCGGCAGCCACCTGCCGCGGCGCTTCTTCCTCTTCTTCTTCGTCGAGTTCGGACGCGGCGGCTTGCGGCGTTCCGTTCGTTGCGACCGTATCGACCGCGCCATTGCGTCCGCGCCCACCGCGGCGACGACGACGGCGACGGCGCTTGCCGTCCGTACGAGCGAGCTCTCCCTCGTCCTCACCGATGATGATGGCGTCGGGCTGGCGCTCGCCGCGCACTTCTGCGCCCAAAGCCTTGTCTTCGGCTTCCTCTTCCTCGGTAATCGTGGTAATGCCGATCGGCGGACGGGCCTGCTGCGCGGAAGCCGCCTCTTCGGCGAGTTCGCGGAGCTGCTGGGTCTCCTCGGCGGCGGTGAAGACGCCCTTGCGCTTTCCACCGCGGCGGCGTTTCTTCTTCGCCGCATCGCTTGCCGGAACGCCGGCGGTGATCATCTCGGCTAAGACGTAATCTTCGGAGTCGTCCACGTCGAGAATGCGAATGCGTGCCGTGTTTCCCGCATTGTTCGCGGCGTTTTCCACTTCGACCAAATGTCCGTTGACGACCGTCGCGGCAGACGTTGGGTTGGGCAGACGCCCCGCCAGCAATTCCACTTCGTGTTCGTCGCCCACGCGCACCAAACGCGCGCTCTCTTCTTTGAAGACCGGCATGCTTTCGACGCGTGATTTTTCGGGATGCAAGAGCGGGTCGACGCGCACGTGGATCTCGCTGCCGAGATCGTGAGCGAGCGCGACGCACTCGTCGTCGTACCAAAATTCCATCTGCGAAGCAACCGACGGCGCGGCATAGGCGACGACGGCCCCCTTCGCCGAGCGAGCCTCGTCGCGAATGCGACGGAACGTTTCGATCGCCATCGTCTGCGCGGACATGACCGTACCCAGACCCGTGCAGGTCGGGCACGTGCCGCGTAGTTGTGCGCCTAGGTCCTTACCGATGCGCTTGCGCGTAAATTCGAGCAAGCCGAGATTCGAAAAAGATTGAATCGTCGCGCGCGTGCGATCGCGGCGCAAACCGTCTTCGAGCGCGCGGATTACCTTACTGCGCGCGGCTTCGGACGACATATCGATAAAGTCGACGACGATGATGCCGCCGATATCGCGCAGACGTACTTGTCGCGCCACTTCGGTTGCGGCTTCGAGATTGGTTTTGACGATGGTATCGTCGAGATTACGGCCGCCGGTGAATTTACCCGAATTCACGTCGATCACCGTCAACGCTTCGGTGGTTTCGATCACGATCGATCCGCCCGAAGGGAGATTGATCTTCGGCTTCATGAGCTTTTGCAGCTCTTCGCTGATCTTGTAGTCGTCGAACAGATTGCGCCCCGAGTTGTAGTACTCGATGCGATCGAGGTACTGCGGGCCCAGGAGCTGCAGAAACTCGCGCACCTTACGGTACTCGGCTTCGTTATCGATCAGGACCTTATCGACGTCCGCCGTGATGAAATCGCGGGCGGCTTTGAAGACGAGATTCATATCGCGGTGCAAGAGCGATGGAGAACTCGCGCGCTTGAAGGTTTCGAGAATGCCGTGCCACATCCGGATCAGGACGCCTAGATCGGCGATCAGCTCGGCTTCGCTCACGTTCGCGGCGGCGGTTCGGACGACGGTCGCCATGCCTTCGGGACGAATCCGCTTCATCACGGCTTTGAGCCGGTTCCGCTCGTCGGCGGATTCGATTTTACGCGAAACGCCCGAGTACTTACCGGTCGGCATCAGGATGAGATAGCGTCCGGGAAGGGAGATGTTCGTGGAGATGCGCGCGCCCTTGAGGCCGCGCGGCTCCTTGACGATCTGCACCAAGACGTCGTCGCCCTTTTTCACCTTCTCGTTGATGGTGAAGCCGCTGTGGCCGTGGGTGATTTCGACATCGCCGATGTTTAGCGGCTGCTTGTTGATGTCGTCGACGTAGAGAAAGGCGTTTCGGCCAAGGCCGATATCCACGAACGCCGCGCCCATCCCGGGCAGAACGTTCTGTACCTTGCCTTTGTAGATCGAGCCGATGACTTTCTCTTCGCGCTCGATGTAGAGTTCGGCGATGTTGCCGTCCTCAAGTATGGCGACCCGGTTTTCCCAAGGGTCGCTCGAGATTAGGATCTCGCTCGACAAATTGTCCTCAAATTATCTAGGGGCCACGTGCGGCGGCCTTACCTCTCCATCCGCGACGACGACCCAGCGGGTTTGGAATCCCGGGATCGTCCTCGAGCGGGCGACGCACGCTGCGCCGCTACGTTGAACCCCTCTAGAAATATAAAACTTTCAGCCGGCTTTATTCCGGCTCAGTCGCAGTTCACGCCAATCGCTGCCCGCACCTGCCGCCATGTCCGAGGGCCTCCATTTTCGAAGGCTTTACCCTCGCAGGCCCTCAGGCACTCGACAAATCCAAGCGGGGTGCTGCATCGTTAGGAGGGGGTCGGCACACCCTGTTGGTGCCGGTGCCACAGGCACGGAGTCGCCACGATGTCACTCGATGAGCGCGCCTACCACCGTCAGCCCGTGCACGCCACCATCCACGTCCGGGTGGCGGGCGTTCGCGAAACGCTGCCGGCTACGCTGGTTAATATCTCCGGAGGCGGGTGCCGGATCGATGCCGCGGTCCAGATACAAACGCGCCTTCCGGTGCGTCTCAACCTCCCGCGCCCCGGCCTGACCGACCTCGTGCTGATGGGCACAATCAAGAAAACCCGGCACACGAAGCACGACCACACCTACCACTACGGCATCGCCTTCGAGATGGCCGGCGAGACCGAACGCGAGGAACTCTCGCGTTTCATTAGCGAGGAGCGGTTACGCGCGCTCAAAGGCGCGCACGTATCCGTGGGCCCGCCACCGCCTGCGAAGCGCTTGCTCGAACAGCGCTCCTGCGTGCGCACGGTCGCGAGTTTCCCCGTTCGCTACACGGTGCCCGAACAACCGGGCGTTACCTACGAAGCGCTGGCGCTGGATTTGAGCACGGGCGGTATGCGCATCATCACGGATCAGATTTTGCGCCGCGAATGGAACATCAACGTAAATATCTCGCTCCCCAACGATGAACTTCGCACGGCGGTACCGTTTATGCCGCTCTCCTTGCTGGCGTCGCCCTTGCCCGGCATCCGCAACTCGCGCGGACGCTACGTGCACAGCCTCTCGTTCCGAAATCCCAGCGCCGCGGCGATCGACGAAATCTTACGCTTCATTCGGGCTAACGAGTTGAGCCGTACGTCTCGCAACTCTCCTTAGCGATCCACGCGAAGGGCCACGCCGCCGCCCAAACGGCGCGCCGATATATTTCGACATTTTTTCGCCGCCCGCCGATATCGATCGTCGTTCGCCGCAGGGTGCGGCACGCCGCGAGCCAGCGCATATCGGCGACGTTGAACTGCCACAGGCCCCGCAGCTCCAATTGCTCGAGCTCGCTCATGCGCGCGAGCGGTACCAAGCTCGTAAGCCGCACGTCGTGCTCCAAGGACAACGCGCGAATGCGCGTCTCCGCGAAGACGTCCACGCTCGGCAAGCCACGCGTGCGCGAAAGCCGTAACGCCGCCAGTTGAGGCATGCGCGCGAGCGACTCCAATCCTTCGACTACGCCGCCACTGCAATCCAGCACACGCAGCTCGTCTAACGTTTCCAAAGGGCCCATATCGATTGCGGAATCTCCCGCCGCCACGCGCAGCGCGATCGCGCGCGGGAACGCTCGCACGAGCCGGGCCGCCGGGAGCATCTGCTCCAGTTCCAACCGTCGAACGTCGGAGAACACCGGGAGCGTCGCCGGCAGATCGCCTTCGCCCACGATCAGCGTTCTCACGTGCGGCATACGCGCGAACTCGGCAAGGCTCGCGAGCGCGTCGCCGTAGAGTCGAATGCTCGCATGCGGGCGGGTTGCAATCCACGCGGCAACCGCTTCGAGCGATTGCGACGATGGCGGGCTACGCCACTGCAATTGCGTATCGTCCGGAAGTCGTTCGAGCGCGGCCGCATCGACCGCCGCGTACAGATCGCGCACTACCCGCCGATGGCTCGGGAGCGCTCCGGTCGCGACCAACCGTTCCAGCACCAGAGGCGAGAGCACGCGCCGATACGCCGGTTCGAGCGGCCAGTCGCTCGAAGCGAACGCTGCATGCCCGCCGATAACCGGCCAACGATCTTCCACCATGGCGCGATCGCTGAACGACCCGCTCCAGAGCGCTCGGCTCGCGTCGAGCTCCGCTACCTGATGCTGCGATGGCACGCCCTCGAAGCATTCGCCGAAGACGTAGCCGGCGATGGCTTTGCGCGTTCCTCGAGCGACGATGCCCACCGCGTACCGGCCATCGCCGAGCGGGATCGCAAACCAATCGCCCGGACGGTACGGCCGTTTCATTCCCCGCGGTGTTCGCACTCGCGGTGACGAATACCGCGTCGGTGAGCAACGGTGAACGTTCGGCCGGTCGCCGGTTCGATCGCGAGCACGGCGTAACGACGCAAGCGATCCTTTTTCTCGACGATCTGGATCCGGAATTCGTCGGCGACGCGCACGCACACGCGACCCACTACGAGGCGATCCCGGTCGCGGACTTTCACGCGCTCGCGTCGGCCCTACCCGGCGAGGTGGTGCGCGCTTCCACCTTCATCGATGTCGGCGCGGGTATGGGACGCGCGCTCTTGCTGGCCAGCATTTCGCCGTTCAAGCAAATCGTCGGGATCGAAGTCTCTCCCGGATTGCATCAGATCGCAAAGGAGAATCTCTCGCGAGCGCACGGCATAACGCAGCGGTGCCGCGATCTGCGGGTGGTTCGCGCCGACGCGCGGCTCTGGAATTATCCGCCGGGCGATCTGGTCGTCTTTCTCTACAACCCGTTCGATGAGATCGCCCTCGCGCAATGCATCGGAGCGATCGTGCACTCGCGCGCCAAGGACGACCGCGTACATCTGATCTACCACACGCCCGTGCACGAAGAAGCGTTACGACCGTTTGGATGCGAAGAGCTCGCCCGCCATCCGTTCGGAGCCGTCTTTCGCCTTCGAGGCGCCGGCGAAAGTTAGGCGTTGCCGAGAACGCCGCGGTCTTTCTGCGAGTAGATGTTCAACAAAACGCCGACCGCGGCAAAATTGGTGAGAATGGCCGAACCGCCGTACGACATAAAGGGCAGCGGGATGCCGGTAATCGGCATGATGCCGATGGTCATGCCGATATTGACCACGATATGAAACGTCAGCATCGCAACCAAGCCGCTCGCCAGCAGAAATCCGAATCGATCGCGCGCAGCGAACATGGCGCGAACGCCCCCGAATAAAATCATGGCATAAAGAACCAGCAGTACCGCCGCACCGACGAAACCGAACTCCTCCGCCAAGACGGTGAAAATGAAATCCCGCGAATGTTCGGGTACGAAATTGAGTTGCGTTTGCGTCCCGTGATGCAAGCCGCGTCCCAACCACTCGCCGTTGCCGACGGCGATTTTCGATTGATTGAGATTGTAGCCGGCTCCTTGCGGGTCGGCTTTCGGATTGAGAAAAACGAAGAGGCGCGCCTTTTGGAACGGTTTGAGAACGACGTTGGTGCCGACCGCCGTCGCGGCCACGACGAAGACGCCCATCATGTAGATTGCGAAATCACCCAGCTTGGGTAAACCGAAGAAGAGTTGGGCGGTGAGCATGGCCAGGATGACGAGCGACGTTCCAAGATCCGGTTGCTTGACGATGAGCAATGCCGGGATTGCAACCACGACCAACGGCTTCCAGATGTCTTGCAAGCGCTCGTAACTCCCGCGACAGAGCACCGCCGCAATCGCGATCGCCAGCACCAGCTTGGCCGGCTCCGAAGGCTGGAACGTCCCGAGCGGGCCCAGCGATATCCACCGTTGGGCGCCGAGCGCGCTGTGGCCACCGCGCAGGATGAACAGCAGGAGGACGAGGTTGAGGCCGTAGAGCGCGGGTGCCCAACGCTGCCAGTTGCGGTAGTCGATGAGCGAAAAGCCGATCATCAACGGCGTGCCCAGAACGAGATAGAGTATCTGCTTGCGAAACTCGCCCGCGGCGTCGGGATTGTGCACGTCGGCCGACTGAATACACATGATGCCGATAACGGAAATCAGCACGCACGCGCTTGCGAGCGACCAGTTGAAATTCCTAAAGTAGCGTTTGGCTCCGCTACCGAGCGTCAGAACGGCCATCGGTCTTGGCCCGCTCTTCTGCGTTCGGCCGCGCGGCCACTTCCCGAAACGTCAGGTTGATGCGGGAATGCTCGATAGCTCGCACCTTGGCGATACGGTGCCGCCAACATCGCTGCGAATCTCCCGACATCACGAGCAGGCTCCCGTGTTCCAGCAGGCACTTGACCCGCCTCCCGTCCGCGACGTGCGACAATTCGAAGACGCGCTCGGCTCCCAAGCTCACCGAAGCGATCGTCGGCCGCGCTCCCAACTCCGGCTCGTCGTCGGCGTGCCACGAAACCGAATCGCTGCCGTCCCGATAGAGGTTCAGCAGCGCGCTATTGAATCGCGCGCCGGTCGCTCGCTCCAACCGATCGCGCAGATCGGCAAGTGCCGGCAGCCACGGCAACGGATCGTTCTTCAACCCCGAATACGTGTACTGCGCAACCGCATCGCCGTACCATGCCGTCAAGCGCGGCATAAGGCGCTCGACGCCGTACATACGAATGCGCTCCTGCCTCCACGGCACCTCGCGTTCGAGATGCGCGAACAGCTCGTCCGCTTGCGTCGCAGGCAAGAACGCGCGATAGTACGACGCTTCGCCGTCGTCGGGCAAGATCGGCACGGCACTCGACGGCGCTTCGCTAAATAAACCTCGTTGCATGTGTTGCTCGCGTTTCGCGGTCTGCTAGACCGGGTCAGCAGCCAGGCTAGTTGCGGGGATGCCAAAAAATTTCATCCGTGAAATTTTCTAGCTCGAGCATTTTTTCGACAAAACGAAGTTTTGAAATGGCCCTCCAGGCCAGGTCGAAAAAACTGCACGCCCCGCAACTAGCCTGGCTGCTGCCCCGCTCTAGCAGACCGCTAGTGTGCCGTCGCCGGTTTCTGCGATGCGGTGTTCTGCGATTTTTTGCGACGGCGCCGTTTTGGGGGCGCACCGGGAGCAGCGGTAGCCGGCGCTTCGTCCGCGATGCTCTGCGAGGCGGTCGACGGAGCGGCCGCAACTGCAGCCTCGGCCGGTTGCGGTGCGGGCGCCGCGTGCCCGTCGCCGCCCTTGGGGCGATTGACGGCAACGATCGGAATGTTGGCGAGCATCGCGAGCGCCCGATCCTCGCGTTCGAAGTTTACTTCGACCTTATCGCGATCGACTTCGACGTAGCGTGAGATCACGTCGATCAGATCGCGCTTCATCTGCTCGATGATCTCCGGCGCGAGCGCGAGATGGTCGGTCATGAGCACTAAGCGCAGCCGCTCTTTCGCGGTCGAGCTGGAGTCGGATTGCCCGAAGAGTTTTTTGAAGAAGTCGATCATCAGCGCTTTCCTCCGAAGATCGAGCCGAGCTTACCGAAGAAACTCTCTTTGGCTTCTTCGGGCGCCGGCGCGGGGACGTCTTCGCCGGCGATGCGCGCGGCAATGGCGTGGTAGGCGGAAGCGGTCGCACCATCCCGGCTGCGCGCTAACGGTTCGCCTTTGTTGGTCGTGATGATAATTTCCGGTTCGTCCGCGATGACGCCGAGCAGCGGTAAGCGCAAGATCGCATTCACGTCCTCAACCGAGAGCATCTTGCCCTTCTTGACCATGGCGGGGCGCAGCCTGTTGACGATGAGCTGTGGCCTGAAGGCGTTGCCGAGCAGCCCGACGACACGATCGACGTCGCGAACGGCCGAGACTTCGGGCGTGCAGACGACGATCGCTTCCTGCGCTCCGGCCACCGCGTTTTTGAAACCCAGCTCGATGCCCGCCGGACAATCGATCAACACGTAATCGAAGCGTTCGCGTAGCGCGTGAATCATGTCCCGCATTTTTTGCGTATCGACTTCGTCCTTCTCGCGCGATTGGGCCGCCGCAAGCAGAAATAGCGTCTCGTTATGCTTATCGCGAACGAGCGCTTCATCGAGCGTGACCTGTTCGTCGAGCACGTCGAGCACGTGGTACTTCACCCGGCTCTCGAGCCCGAGTACGATATCGAGGTTACGCAAACCGACGTCGGCATCGACCAACGCAACCCGCGCGCCGCGCGCCGCGAGCGCGGTACCGAGATTCGCGGTGGTGGTTGTTTTTCCGACGCCGCCCTTACCCGAGGTGATGACGATCGCCCGGCCGAGTTTTGCCGGAATGTCACCGGCCCGCGCGTCCGGATTCGGCTCGCTGCCGTCATCGTGAGGTTGCTTGAGCACGTGCATACCTTACCCCGCCTTTAGTGCGCCGAAGAGGCGTCCGAGAAAACCCTGTTGATCGAAACTCGTGAACGCGATGGTTTCGCCCTCGAGCCTGCGAGCGATCTTGTCGTAGATGGTCCGCAGCCGATTGGTTTCGTCAAGCACGATCGGCTCGCCGCGATTGGTCGTGTCGATGATTTCTTCGTCGTCGGGCACGATACCAAGCAAGTCGATCGAGAGAATTTCGCGGACGTCCTCGACCGAGAGCATATCGCCGGTGCGTACCATCTCCGGGCGTAGCCGATTCACGATCAGCCGCATCGGCATGCCGCGTTCGGTAAGCTTACCGACGACGCGGTCCGCATCCCGAATGGCGCTCACCTCGGGCGTGGTGACCACGATCGCTTCTTGCGCGCCTGCGACGGCGTTGCGAAAGCCGGCTTCGATCCCGGCCGGGCAATCGATCAGGACGAAGTCCGCGACTTGAGCGGCCTGATCGACGATATCCGCAAACTGCTGCTCCGAAACGGCATCTTTGTCGCGCGTTTGCGCGGCCGGCAAGATGGAGAGCGATTCGAAGCGCTTGTCTTTGATGAGCGCTTGCCGCAATTGGCAGCGTCCCTCGGCGACCTCAACCAAGTCGAACACGATGCGCTTCTCGAGGCCGAGCACGAGATCGAGGTTACGCAGACCGATATCCGCGTCGATCAAAATGACGCGATGGCCGCGCTTCGCCAACGTGGCCCCGAGGTTTGCCGTGGTCGTCGTTTTACCGACGCCGCCCTTTCCGGACGTGATGACGATCTTGCGTGCGCTCATGCCTACCTAACTCCCCAGGGTCGCGGTCAATTGCTCGAGTTTTTCGTACGGCGCCACGGCGATGCGGCCATCGCGAACGAATGCCGCCTCGGGTTGCGCGGCGCCCTCGCGTTGGCCTTCGTCGGCGGCGATAACCGTCGCGATCCGCAGTTGCGTCGCGCTTAGCTGCAGCGCGTACACGCGCGCCTGCGCGTCGCCCTGGGCCCCGGCGTGGGCGACCCCCGCGAGCCTTCCGAAAACCAAGATGCTGCCGGTTGCGACCAGCTCGGCGCCCGGATTCACGTCGCCCACCACGACGATATTGCCGACGTGGTGAAGGGCCTGCCCGCCGCGCAGCGTGCCCGTGTGAAAGAGCGTGCCGGGCGGTGCCTCGACCGGATGAAGGGCGGGCGGCTCCTTGGCTCGGTCCTTCGCCGAGGCCGCGCGCAGGTCGACGCGTGGAACGCTCTCCTCGCCGCGGCTACGGCGCTTGGCGATGTCGGCTCGGGCTCCGGCAAAATCGGCGACGAGCGACCGGGCGGCGTCCGAGAGCTTCGTCTCCCGTTTGGGGCGCAGGGCGCGGCGCCTTGCGAGCTCCTGGCCGGGTGCGGCCTCGAGGGCGAATGCCAGGCCGTGCGCGGTTGCGACCGGCTCGAGGGCCGGGGCGCCGCTCACGCCGCTCAGGGTAATCCCGCCGGCTTCAAGGATGCGCCGGAGTTCGGCTAGATGCGACGCCTCGGGCAAGCTGGCGCCGAAGGCGGCCGTTGCGGCGCTGCCGCGGTAGAAACCCGGCCGTTCGAGCAGGCGTGCCTCAAGTTCGGGAAGAGCTTCATCGAGCGAGCGCTCGCCCAAAGCGAGTTCGATCCCCATCCCACGTCCGCGAATCAACGTCATCGGGTCCCGATTTCAAAGGGCGCGCCGGGCATCCCCTCCGGCCTCCACATGCAACTCGCAAGTTCTTTTCATTATCCACATCCAATACACAGACTCCCCGCGTAACGTCTGGAGCCACCTGGGCGTTGTAGGGGGAACGGGGCCTGGTAACTTCGGCCGGAAGATGTAGTAATAAGGATAACGTTCGTATGATGATGCGCCGTGTCGTTCCGCTTTTCACCGTGCTCGCGCTGCTCGCGAGCAGTATGCCCTTGCCTGCCCTTGCGCTTTCGACCCAGGCCGAGATCATGATGGGGCGCGAGCAGGACGAGCAAATCGTCACCAGCAGCGTCATCGAAACCGATCCGCTGCTCAACGCATACGTTCAGAAAGTCTCGGACCGGCTCTGGAGACAAGTCGCGCGCAAAGACTTGCCTTACTCGATCAAGATTATCAAGAGCACCGACGTCAACGCGTTCTCCACCGAGGGCGGATACGTGTACGTCGATGAAGGTTTGCTCGATTTCGTGCAATCCGACGACGAGTTGGCGGGCGTGATCGGGCATGAAACCGGGCACATCGAGCGCCGCCATACGGTCACGTTACAAGCGAAGGCGCAAGCGCTGAACCTGCTGTTGGGGATCGCGTCGTTTATGTCGCCGCTGATCTATCAATTCGGAAATTTGATCGAGGCAGGCGGCATCGCCAAGATGCAGCGCGAGGACGAACTGCAGGCCGATCGTTACGGGCTGCAATTGATGTCGCGCGCGGGCTACGATCCGGACGCCATGATCACGATGATGCAGCACCTCAAGGTCCTCCAGGATCAGAAGGCCGACATCGTCACCAAATATCTGCAGGACCATCCCGATCCCGGCCCGCGTATCGCCCATCTCATGGGCTATCCGGAACTCGATCCTAAGGTCGTCACCGAAGAGCAACGCCTCGTTCAAGCGGCGAGCGATGAAGAGCGCGCGCGTTACGACTACTCGTCGATCAAACTCGCGCAAATCCTCAAAACCGATCCGAATAATAGCGAAGCGCTCTTGGACCTCGGCCAAGACGATTTGGCGCTGGGGCTTACCAGCAAGAGCGAACAGACGCTGGATCAGGCCTCGCAAAACGGTTCGGCCGCCGCGCGCGCGCAGGCGAGCCTGCGCATTGCGGCGCTTCGCCAGATGGAAGTGCAGCGCGTCTCGCTGACCCGCCCCAATCTGCAAGGCTTGCGAGCGTCCATGCAACAGGCGCAGGCCACGCAATCGTCGGCCGCCGTACAAATTCAAGCCCGGCGCGATCAAGGACGCGATCAGCTCTCCGCGGTCAAGACGCGTTTGAACGCGCTCCAGTACGAAGCGCCGAACCTGAGCGGACTCAACGTTCGGCCCGGTTCGCGCACCGAAGCGGTCTTGAAGAATCTCAACGCGATCGGCCGATCGCTCAATAGCGCTCTCAGCGACGCCGGGACGACCATCGGCGGCGTCGGCTCGCTAGAACGCAACAAACAAGGCGGGCTGCTCAAAGAGAACGCCGACATTCTGGCCGAGATGCAAGCGCCGCTCAACGCGAACCCGATTCCGACGGACTCGCTGGAGATATTCCCGTCGTATCCGGACATGATCGACGATCTCGATGCGGCCGACGGCGAGATGCTGCGAGCGGTCGATGCGTCGCGTGCGTCGCTCACGATGCTCGACCAAGCCGCGGGGGACGTCGACGCCTTCCTCAAGCAGTTCCAGGAGGCTCTGCATAATACCGATTTTACCGGCGACGTCACGCCGACGGATTATAACGGCTTGGTTCCGATCATGCAGAGAGCGCTGGCCGGGGTGAACGCCGCCGCCACCGCCGCTTCGCAGGCGGACCAGCTCTTTAACATGGCGCGCACCCGACAGCTCTCCACCCGGATCACCCTGCTAGGTTTAGGAACCTCGCCGCAGCGGTATTCAACACTTCAGTACGCGCTGCAACAACGCTTCGGGTTGAACGGTATAGACTATACGACCATGCTCCGGGACGGCGTGAGCCCGGGCGACGTAACGGTCGCAACCATTCTCGCCGCCGACATCAAGAGCACCCCGCAATCGCTCCTCAACGAAGCCAAGAGCACCCACTCCTCGATCGTCGACGTTGCGGACGCTCACGGCATGCATGCGTGGCCGCTAGAAATCTTTACCGGACTCATCTATCTGGATTACACCGACGATCCGCAGAAAGAGATGCATCCGGATTCATAAGCGTTAGGAAGGCCCCACATGGCATCGGCACTCGGCGCCCGCGACCTTTTCAAACTCGTACGCAACGGCATCGACGTAAAAACCGTCCACGCCAACGTCCGCAAACCATTTCGCTATCTTCTCTGCGGCGATCCCTCGCTGGTGGCGCAACTACGCGTGCTGCTATTGAGCGGGCACGATGACGATTCCGTGCCGCTCGATGCGGCCGCTTGCCTTGAAACGATCGCCGCGAGCGCGCCGCTGGTCACCGACCCGCGCGACGTGCGCGCGGTGGTTTTTCTCGGGCGGCCGGGCGACTTGAACGGCGCGATTTTCGACGGGCTCGCAACCCTGCGCGTACCCATCTTCGCACTCACGGTCGACGAACAGGCCGAACCGAGCGGGCCGGGCACCCACCCGGCACCCGGCATTCATGCCGAGTACGTCGTTCACGCGATTTCCAAAGAGGCTCTGCACGGGCGCTTCTTCGTGCATCTGGTCGACGCGTCGAAGGGCGTCGAGATCGCGGTCGGGCGCAGGCTGCCGGTCCTACGCGAAACCGTTGCGGCGAAGCTCACCCGCGATGCTGCGAACAACGCGCTCAAGGTCGCGCTGGCGAGCGCGCTGGTCGATCACATTCCCGTCGTAGGGCTCGTGCTCGGCGCGTTCGCATCGGCGGGCGACATGGTCGCCATCACCGGCATTCAGATGATGCTCTTGCTGCATATCGAAGCGGCCTACGGGCGCGACCCGGACGTTCAACGTATGTGGCAATTGTTGCCGGTCATCGGCGGCGGCTTCGGATGGCGCACGCTCGCGCGCGAGCTCGCCGGATTCGTTCCGGTAGCGGGCGTGGCGATCAAAGGCGCGATCGCCTATGCGGGCACCATCGTCGTCGGCGAAGGCGTTACGTTCTTCCTGGAGCACGGCAAGCACATGAGCAAAGCCGACGCGCTCAAGAGTTACGAGCGCACCAAGGGCGAGGCGATGCGTTTCGCGCGCGATCTCATCACCAAATTCCGCAAGCGCGAAAGCTAGGAGCCTAGAGGCGTTCGAGCAGCGCTTCGTCGTCGAGTCGCTGCAAATCGGCCGGCACGCGGTCGCGAACGCGGCCGGCTAAACGCGCGGCTAAATCCCGCCGGCGATCGCTCTGCAGCGTATCGCGGCGCTCGATGAAGCGATGGATCAACGCCCGCTCTTCGCCGCTGACGTAGCCGGTGGCGGCATACACCGCCTGATTCGTCGGTTCGAAGTGCGGGAGCGTGGCCTGCTTGCCCACGCGCACCACGATCGTCCCCGCGGCGATATCGCCGATGCGCTTATTCTGCGGGGAAACCAGCGCACAGATCGCCGAGAGAGCGTACGAGCCGAACAGCATCTCTCCGACCCGGACCAGGTTTCGTACGAGCGAGGCGCCCCAATCGAGCGGATAGCCGCCGTCGCGCACGACGCGAATGCCGAGCGCCTTCTTGCCGATCGTCTGCCCGTTCCACACCACCTCCAGCACGATGAAGTATCCGAAGAAGATGACAAAGACGACGAAGATGAGGAATCCTACCGCAATGTTGCGAGCGAAACGTTCGCCCTCCGGCGTGGTGTGGTGCACAGGCGCGACGTGGATATGTCCCGCGGCGAAGATCAGTCCCCAGAAAAGCAGCGACACCAAGGCGATCTGCACCAACAGGTCGAGCAAAACGGCCAGAGCGCGGCTGCCTAATCCAGCCAATTCGTAGGAAAACGTGACGCTCTCCGGCGTGCGAACGTCGAACATTCGATCCATCGACGCATGACGTTCGACATCCCGACACCAGTTCCGCGCTACCAACGCATCGGCGCAGATTCGCTAGGCCACCTCGACCCGCTTGATGAGATCGACTAATTCGGCGTATTCCATCGACGCCGCTTCGCCGCAAAGCGCGTTGAAGGTCGCCGGGCCCACCGCCTTTTTCGCCGTTTCAACGATCGCTCGCAAGAACTCGCTATACGAAGACGACATCACAAGATCGTCCAACTCGCTGAGACGTTCGGCCATGCTGAAGGCCAAAACACCTTCTCGGAAGCGGCCAAGCCCAGTCAACGCCTGGAATCCGGCCAACAGCGCGTCTCGAACGAATATCGCATAAGCCTCAGGTGAGAGCAGCGTAAGTGCCCGAACGCAAAACTGGAGCGCCTCGCCGTATTTCCCGCACTCGCATAATTGCGACGATAGAGTATTCAATGCATCGGCCAGCCACACGCGGTCGCCGAGCGATTCAAAAATGTCTACCGCCGCCCGGGCGGCCGCAACCGACTCGTCCAAACGTTTCAAGTTCGCATAACTAAGCGAAAGCGCTCGATTGGCATAGCCGATTCCGCGAGTGAACTTCATCCGCTTAAACATGGACAGGCCCTCGAGCTGCAGCGCGAGCGCTCGTTCCAACTGCTCTCCGTGCGTCAACGATGCGGCGATGTTGAAGATGGTGTGAGTCGCGCCGTAATCGTCGCCGTGCCGCCGCTGCAGGGACAAAAGTTCTTCGAACAGTTGCAAAGCAGTGGGGTCGCCATGATTAAACGCGACGATTGCGATGGCGTTGAGCGCCTCCAGCTCACCCGAACTATCGCCCGATGCTCGAAATCCATTCAGCGCCTTCCGCAAGTGGGGTTCAGCCTGCTCCCGATCGGTTTGCGCTTTGGCAATAAGGCCCGTAACCAAATGGAGGCCCGCGCTGGTGGAGAGCGGGAGACGATCCTCTTCTTCGCTCAATAAGCCGCGGGCCAACGCCTCCAACTCCGCAAAATTCCAACGGAATATGTAATACGGGCAAAGCGCTTGCGCGAGTTTCGCGGCTAAGCCGGGATCGCTAGTCCTTGCCCATCGAAGGGCGGCGTCGAAATTCTCCCGGTCTGCGTCGGCGCGTTGGAAAAACTCAACTTCACGCGGCGACCGGAATTCCGGGCGATACCGCGCCGCGAGCCCGGCATAATAGCGCGAGTGCATCTCTCGCAGAGGCTCGCGATCCGTTTGGCGCGATTCCGCGAACGCGCGAATCGTATCCAGCAAGCGATAACGGATGCCCTGCGCATCGGATGTCACGCTGAGCAGAGAGGCGTCCGCCAAATCACAAAGAGCGGATTCTATCGGAGCGCCGCAAACGAACTCGGCCGCCTCCGCCGTAAACGTCCTTCGGAAGATAGACAATCGCAGAAACATCTCGCGCCGATCGCTCCCGAGCAAATCGTAGCTCCACGCTATTGCAGCGTCGAGCCGTTCGGGAATGCGAGATGCACGCAATTGCCGCAGGATCGTCTCAGGGGGAAGCACGGCGGTTCGGGCAGCAACGATTTCGATCCCGAGCGGCAACCCGTCAACCCGGTGCAGCAACTCGAGTATGACTGCGGCGTTGACGGCGCTGATTTCGAAGAACGGTGCTGCCGCAGCCGCGCGCTCCAGAAAAAGGCGATATGCGGGATAGGCGATCAGCGAAGCCGCCGGCACATCGGCCGCCGGAACGTCAAAAGACAACAACGGGAGAACGGCTTCGCCTTCGGCATCGAGCTTTCGCCGCGTGGTGGTTAGGACGGCGATACCGGCAGTCGCCAATCGCCGCGCGAGCGGGCGCGCGGTATCGAGCGAACCCTCACAACGGTCGAGAATCACGAGCGCTTCGCGTGCCTTCAGGGCTCGTACGACCCTTTCTCGCAGGTCCGGTCCGGACTCGATTGCGGCAGCCGCTCTCACGCGTTCCCAGGCATCGCGCTCGTCACGAACATGCGTGAGGTCTGCCAGCCATACGCCGCCCGGAAAGCGAGCGAGTTGCGATTGCGCATGGCGTACCGCGAGGCTCGACTTCCCAGAACCGGCCGGCCCCACGATCGAGACGATGCGCCCGGGCGTTAGCTGCATCCCTAGCTGCGAGAGCTCGCGGTGCCGCCCCACGAACGACAGGCGCTGCTGAGGCAGATTGTTTGGAACGAGTGACGTTTGGCTCGTGGTGAGCAGCGATTCGAAGAGCCGGACGCTGGCCGGTTCCGGCGTCGTACCGATCTCGGCACGCAGCCGGTTGGTCAATGCGTTGTACTCACGAATCGCCGCGCTTCGATCGCCTAAAGCGACCAGGGCCTCCATCAAGCGGCGCGCGGCGCCCTCGTCGAAGGGGCCGAGCGCGACTAACCGCTCCAACCACGGCAGAAGCGTCCCAGGCGAGGCGCCGACCGAATCGAGCAGCTCGATCTGCGAACGCAAAAGGCTTTCATACGCCGTTCGATACCGCTCCCGGATTGGTTCCAAGGACTCGTCCGCGACGCCCTCGCAGAAATCTCCCCCATAGACAGCCAATGCTTCGGTGGGGTTAGCGCTAAGGCAGCCGTCGAAGTGAATCGAGTCCACGAAAACGCCGCACTGCAGGTTCCATTGGACGGTGGTCCGGGTGAGCCGGAGGACGTCGGCACCAAGTGCTTTGTGCAGTAAATGCATGTGCCGCCGCAGATTGGCCGCGCCGATCGGCGGTGCGTCGTCGGGCCATAAGGTTCGTGCAAGCCAGTCCCGCGAAACCGGCCGGCGATGGTGAGCGGCGAGCAAGCCGAGCAAGGCCAAAGCCTTCGGCCGTATGCCGACTCTCGCCGCCGTACCGTCGTGCTCGAGCGCCGGATGCCCCAGCAATCTGAGCGTCGTCTCCATCCAGCCGAAACGTTGCTTGGTCTCGGACGATAGTCCTCGCCTAGAGGAAAAGAAACTAGGATATTATTCTGCAGTCCCCTTACGGCTCGGCGTGCGGCGCGATGGCGGCCTACCCGTACTCGGTGCGCCGAATGTGACGACGTCGGATACGCCGCTCAATGGATCCTGCCGCACACGGCCGTATTCGTCGCGGTACCGTCGTGGAAGTCGATGAGGATCGTACCCTTGCTGCCGTCTTGGCGGAGCCAACTGCGCAGTCCGCGCAGCTTTCCGGTGACGTAGACGATCCGCTTCCCCGCAGGGACGTACCGATAGATACCGGTGAACGCTGCTCCGGCCGTCGTATAGCGCGATCCGGGTTTGAGTACGACTGTGACGCCGTTGTAAAATGCCTGCATGTTGAAACCGTAGTTGTAGCAGGCGTAGCTCCCGAGCGGCGGTCCGCCTGCGAGCGCACTCGCAGGAAAGAGCAGCGTGCTCAACGCCAAAAATGTGAGAGCTGAAATCAACTTGCGCATTCCTATCTCCGATCTCTAAACCGTAGGTGGGGTGCGACGCCCCGCAGCAGAGGTTGCGGGGCGTCGCGAGTGTTCGCCGCGGCGAACACAGGTTATGGGCTGCGTCGTGCCGATGGCGTTATGGCCCGAACCAGAGTTCCACCGGTTCTACCAAACCGCTGGTAATGGAGTACGCCGCCCTACTCGAGGCGCTCAGCGGCTGCGCGTACGCGTCAACCGAGCCCGTACCGCTGCCGCCGTGCTGGTCGCCCACGTATAGCGTACCCGTTGCGTCCACGGCGAGTGCATGCGGGTCGGTGTCGGCGATTGTGTACGCAGGAGTGCTGCTCGCATTCATCGGCAAGCTATAGACATCGACCGCGCCGTTCATTGCATCCGCATCGAACAGATAGGTCGCGTACGATGCGAGCCCATAGGTTCCCGGAGCGGTCACGCTGGTCGGCGCACTCGTATACGGTGACGCGAACACGTCGATCTGGTTCACGCCCAGGTTGCCTACGTAGAGATTGCCGAGGTAATCCGTCGCAAGCGAGAACGAACTGTTGTCGCCGTTGATCGTCTTCGCCGGCGTGCTTGCGTTGCTGAACGGCGGCGAGTACTCAAACACCATGCTGCCTTGCGTACCGGTGTAGAGGTTGCCGTTCGAATCGAAGAGCAGTTGGGCGCCACCAACACCGCCTTGGAACTGCTGGAACTGGGCGACCGGCGAAGACCCGGAAGTAAGCGGCGCGTTGAAGATATAGATGTACCCGGTGCTGTCCTCCACGGCGACGTACTTGCTGTCCGAGGCGACGCCCCAGACGTTGCCGCCGATCTTCACGTTGACGTTCGGCGCACTGGAAGAACTGAACGGTGCCGTGTACTCGAGCACGTTGCCGCCGCTGCCATTTGCCACATACAAATGCGTCGCCGGCATCGGCGTGGCAGTCGGTGCAATCGTCGGCGCGGCGGTCGGTGCAATCGTCGGCGTAGCCGTCGGCGCAGGCGTCGGGCTGGGAGCAGGTGTTGAGCTCGGGACCACGATGGTAACATCGTTGGGCATTGCCCCCGACGGCAGCTGCCACGTCGTAACGGTCCCTTTTCCCCCCAAAGCAAGGGCTACCACTGAAATGGAATCGCTTCCCGCATTGGGCACGTAGGCGCTTCCCGTCATTAGGCTGTACGCGGCAAACTCCGGAGCCTTACCAACCGTATACGTACTGAGCGACGAGGCCGTATTCGGCGCGCTCATCGTACTGTCGATGATCTGCAGCTTACCCGTGGTCTGGCCGGACACAAGCCAATAGCCCCACGCATTGTCCGACACCGGGCCTGAGGCATCAGGCAGATTGGCCGTGTCATAAGCAGTCCAAGGCGGCGCTCCGCTAGTTCCGGTGTGATAAGTATGAAGAATGCCGTCCGCAGTTAGGATCGCCGTCTGGCCGCTTCCTCCGCCCGCCAAAACGCCTTGAACTGCAGTCGCCATAGTCATTTTTCCGTTGAGCCCACGGTTGGAAGCGTCGAGGAATTCTACGGTTTTATTGGTTTCGGCGATGGCGATGTACGAGTTGGAGTCGGCAACTTGAAACGGCGTTCCGCCGGTTGCGACCGTCGTAATAACCGCGTTCGTCTGTGGGTAGATGACCGAGATGCTGTTGCTGCCTTCATTGGCAACGTATACATTACGCCCGTACTGCGCAACCAGGGAAACCGGTCTCGACCCGACGGTCACGGTTGAAACAACCGTATTCGTCGTCGTGTCAATTTTCGAAACGGTTCCTGAGCCGCTGTTTGCCGCCCAAAGGTACCTTACTCCATCGTAGCTCAATTTCTCTGGGCTTTTGCCCACGGGGATTGTGGCGATGGCCGCCCCGGTCTTCAAGTTGAGGGCCACGACCTGGTTGAGGCCCGCCTCGGCGACGTACAAGGTGTACACTACCGGTACCGGTGCGGGCGTGACCGATGCTCCGGGTGGAGGTCCGCAGGCGGCGAGTAGCGCCAGCGACGCAAGCGCAATCAGGGGCGCGACGCCCCGCATTATCGAAAACTTCCTTTTCATGATCACTGCTCCTCTGCAAAAAAAGTCGAACACTAGGTCTCCATTAGAGTGCCTCTGCAGAACCATGATGAAGTGTGAGCGTCCCGCTAGCGTCCCACGCGCCTCCAGCCGGCGCTTGCGGTCGGGGTGGGCGTTGCGTATGGGACGCTCCGCGGAAGCGGCCCCGTTGAACCGCCGTCCGAATGGAGGCCTCGCGCGAATCCGCGCCTGTGGGCAAGACCCCACGTCCGTAGCAGCTAATGCGGCCTCATGACGCAACAGCTGTTCGTGGAGCGGCGCGAGAGCGATTGGCGGCATCTCGACGAGATGCTCGCTCGCGTGGGTCGCCGCGGCATTCGCGGGCTCGCGCCCGGCGAGGTTGCCGAGCTCGGCGGGCGCTACCGGTCGCTCGCGGGCGATTTGGCGTACGCCCAGGGGCGCGGTTACGACCCGCGGCTGCTGGCGTATCTCAACCGTTTGGTTGCGCGAGCGCATGCGGTGATCTACGGGGCAAACACGCAGGCCGGCTCCGCGCGCATCGCGCGTTTTTACACCCATACGTTCCCGCGTGAGTTCCGGCGCTCGATCGTCCCGATCGTTCTCTGCGCTGCATTGACCGTCGTCTGCGCGGTCGTCGCCTACGCCGTAATCGGCTCGCACCCGGCGGATGCCTACGCGCTTCTACCCAAAGGCATGATCCCGCCGGAGATTCGCAAGAGCCTCCATAACTCGAATTTCAACTTCGACACCGGTAATTCTCCGCTCGCAGCTTCGGAGATCATCACCAATAACGTCAAAGTCGCCGTCCTCGCCTTTGCCGGAAGCGTCACGCTCGGCATCTTAACCGTCTACATTATCGCGACGAACGGCTTGATGGTGGGCGGTTTGGGCGCCATGTTCGCAAACGCGGGATTCGGCTACGATTTTTGGGCGACCGTCGCGCCGCACGGAGCGATCGAACTCACCGCCATTCAAATCGCCGGCGCCGCCGGCCTCTTGATCGCGGCGGGCATCATCGCGCCGGGCCGCTTGCGGCGGCGCGATGCGATCCGCGCGAACGCCGCACGAGCCGGCGTCCTGTTTGCCGGGGTCGCATCGATGCTCGTGGTCGCCGGTACCATCGAAGGATTTTTCTCGCCGCTTCGTTTGCCGGCGGACGCGCGCATCGTCTTCGGATGTGTCACCGCGATTCTGCTGGCGGCGTACTTCACGTTCGCCGGACGATCGAACGCCGCCGAGCTACAATAGCCCGCGTTGCTTGACGCGCAGATACGCGTCGATGGCGGCCACGCTTAATGCGGTCGCCGGCACGTCCACGACGCCGACGCCGATGCGTTCGAGCCGAGCCACCGCGACGCGGCGCTCTTGCTGTACGTCGAGCGCGGCTTGAGCGCGGTAGGCTTCGTCAACCGACTCGGGTATCGTGCCGAGCGCGCGTTGCACGGCCGCGTCGTTCATCAATACGCACACCACGACGTGCCGCCTCGCCAAGGTGGCAAGTTCCGAGGCGATAATGCTCTGTGCGATCGCGTCGACGACATCGGTGAACAGCACGATCAGACTCCGGCGGTGGAGGTGCGACCGCACGTACGTGAAGGCGTGCGCGTAATCGGACTCCTCGGCTCTAGGCTCGACGTCGCAGAGCGCGTCGACAAGCTCTCGGGTAGAAGCGACGGTCGAACGCGGAGCGCGAGCGACCAGGATCTCGCGCGCAAATGCCACCACCCCAACGCGATCGCTCGCAAGCGCCGCGATCGATGCGAGCGAGAGCGCGGCGGCCACCGCGTAATCCAGCTTGCGCTGGTCGTCGATGCGCGGCGTCATAAGCCGCCCGCAATCGAGCAAGACGAGCACGTTCTGGCTCCGCTCGACCTCGCGTTGGGCGACCATGAGTTTGCCGCGCCGCGCGGTAGCCTTCCAATCGACGCTGCGAAAGGCATCTCCGCTCGAGTACTCCCGCAAGCTCTCGAACGCCGTGCCTTCTCCGCGCACGCGCATGCGTCGCAAGCCCGCCTCGATCGATCGATTGCGTACGCGCAGCGAACCGTAGCGCTCGACGGCGGTGAGATCCGGGTAGACGCGAATCTGCTCCTGGCCCGGAAACGCGGTTCGCCGGCGCAACAATCCGATCGGCCCTTCGAACCACACGTAGAGCCGGCCTAACTCGTCGCGGCCGCGCGCGACCGGGAGCACCGTGCGCTCAACGCTCGCGCGCGAGCGAGCGGGAATGCACGCGACGACGGTCGCACCGTCGTCGCGTAGCGTTCGCACCGCCGCCTCGACGATACCGGCTCGCACTTCGTGCGGCGAACGATTCTCGATATCGTACGTCACCTGGACCGGCGTGCGAAGCGCGAGGTGCGCCGGCAAGCGACGCTCGATCGAAAGATCGCTCGCCCGCGGCCCCGACACGACATCGACGATCGCCGCTACGAGCAATGCGGCCGCACACACCACGGCCACGGGGATGAACGCGCGCGCTCCCGGAGCCACGGCCAGCATGACGGCGATCGCCGCCAAGCCCGCATAGCCGCGCGGCGCGAGCCACCACGGCAAACGAATCCTAGGCACGCGGTACGGAGACGTTCGCAAGGACGTCGCGTAAGGCATCGTCTGCGGATATGCCCTCGATCTCCGCCTCGGGTTGCACGATGAGGCGATGCGCGAGCACGATCGGGGCGACGTCTTTTACGTCGTCCGGCGTCGCGAAGGCGCGCCCGTCGATCGCCGCGGCAGCCTGCGACGCCAGGAGAAGCGCGACCGCCGCGCGGACCGAAGCTCCAAGCGCCAGACGCGGATGCGCCCGCGTCGCAGCCACAACCCGATAGACGTAGTCCTGAACTTCTTCGGAAACGTGCACGTCGCGCACGGCTCGTTGCGCTGCACGAACTTCCGATGCGTCCGTCACCGCCTGGACGTGTTCGACACCGAGCGCACGCGCATCGAACCCATCCGCGACACGGCGGAGCAACTCCAACTCCCATTCCCGGGACGGATATCCCGTGGCAATCTTGACCATAAACCGATCCAATTGCGCTTCCGGAAGCGGATAGGTGCCTTCGTATTCGATCGGATTCTGGGTCGCGCAGACGATGAACGGCACGGGAAGATCGATCGGGGTTCCGTCGATCGTGACGCGCGCCTCTTCCATCGCCTCAAGCAACGCGGCCTGCGTTTTAGGCGGCGTCCGATTGATTTCGTCCGCCAACACCACGTTCGCCACGATGGGCCCCGGGCGCAACGAGAACTCCGCGGTCTGCGGATTGAAGACCGTCGTGCCCACGATGTCGGCCGGCATGAGGTCCGGCGTAAATTGAATCCGGCGAAATTCCAGGCCGAGCGCCAATGCGAGAGCGCGCACGGCCAGCGTTTTGCCGGTTCCCGGCACACCTTCGATCAAAGCGTGGCCGCGCGTTAGCAATGCGATCGTCAGCGCAAAGGCCGTTCGCTCGCCGCCGACCAAAGCCCGCGCGAGCGCACCGTTGACGCGTTGTGCGAGATCCCGAACCGATACCACATCGTCGATCATGCTAGGTCCTTTCGCAGCCGGGCTGCAATACGCGCGGCACGCAGCAACGCGTCGTCGTGAGGGTGCGGCATCTCGCGAAGCCGGGCGAGTTCGTCGATAGCGCTTGCTACATCGGGAGCGTCGCGGCGGTGCTGCGAGCGCCGCATCGCATCATCGTAGAAGGCCGCGATGCCGAGCGGCGCTGCGCGGGCGCGGCGCAGCAGCGCTGCCATGGCGGCTAGATACGATGCGGAATGTCGTTCGTCGGGTACGTCGAGCGCCAGGGGCGGAGCGCTTCGAACGTTCGCGTCCACCAGCCAAAGAGCCAGCATGGCTACCACGAGCGCTACGGCGATACGCACCGGCGTTGGGAGAGCCGACCAGAAGCTCGCATCTATCGCGTACCCGTGCAGGCGTTCGTCGAATGCCACCGGCCCGTGGCCGGCCAGCACGTTGTAGGCGAAGCGCGCGTTGGACGCCCGCCCGAGTTCGCCGTTGCTAAACACGCTCGGCGCCGCAATTGCGACGATCTCGCCCTTACCATAGGGGCGCCAAAACGCCGCCACCCCGGCCCCGGTGCCCAGGAGCGGCGCCGCACCCGGCGCGCTATCGAAGGGTACAAGCTCGGCGCCGGCCGCCCGCACCGATGCGACGCCGCTCGTCATGGCGATCCGCGCCATGGGCACGAGTGTAAGGTGCGATGGCCGCGCGTGCACCTTTGCGGGAACGATGACGAGCTTGAACGCCCGGTACAAGGCTGCGTCGGCGGGCGAATAGAGCAGTACCAACCGCCCGCCTTCGCGCACGAATCGTTGCAGCCTCTGCACGTCGCCGCCGTCGATTTGCGCGTGCGAAACCTGCGCGACGACGTCGCTGCGATTGGACGAGATCACCAGCGTGCGTACGCGCGAATCGAGCAACCCCAAGGGACGTTCCAAGCGCGTGACGTCGACGCGCTCGGCGGAGAGCACGTTATACAGCGCGCGATACCCGTTCGGGCCGGTGTCGTAGGTTGAATAGAACGAGTACTCGGCTCGCGCGCTCCATTCGCGCGCTACCGCGAGCCCGACGATCGCCGCCAACCCCAGCACGATCGTCACGTATTGCAGCGTCATGCGATTCACGTCGTCGCTATTCGCTCCGCTAGAGCGTGATACGAGTCGCGGGCTATCCGCCAATCTTCGGCACCGGGAGGCACTTCCGCATACGCGACGCGCGAAAACTGCCGCGCGATCGCGACGAAGGGCCCCTCCGCGTTACGATGCTCGGGGCCGAGCGCGGCGCGCAATTCGTTAATCGTTGCGCTGGCACGATCGCGCAACACTCCTCGCAGATCGAGCAGCGTCACCGCCGCCACGAACAGCATGCGGATCGCCGTTGCGAAATCGCCCGCTCGCGCGGCCGCATCCGCGCGCTCGAAGAGCGCCTGCGCGTTACGCGCGTTCTCGATCGGCGCGTTCGTCGAGAGCCTGCGGTCGTATCGAAATTGCACGCTTCGAATGAGTTGGGCGGCCGCATAGCCCACGATGCCGAGGAAACCCACGATCAAGAGGTCGCCCACCGTCGTTCGTACCGGTCCGCCGAAACGAACGCTTCGCGCGAGCAACCCGATCAGTTGCTTCCATCGATCGATCGCCGCGCCCCACAAGATTTGCCACCACGACGTACGCGGCGCCGCCGCATGCGCGCGCAAGCGGTAGCGCCCGGGCGTGGCGAGTTCGCGCCGCGCGGCGGCCGCAAGAGTCGCGGCATCCGGGGCGCGGGGCGGACCGGATGCCGTATCCGCGGCGACTGCGCGCAGCAACGCGGCCAATTGCGCATTCGCCTCCTTACGCGTGCGAACGTCGCGCGCGCGCTCGATCGCGGCGCGCTGGGTGCGGAGCCAGGTTGTGTACGGTGACGGAGGAGGTGCGGCGTTCATGCGCCCAAGCGCTGGATATCGGCCTCCAAATCGAAGCCTTCACGACGGATGCGGACGTCGTAGTAATACACGGCCACAAAGACGGTCAGGAAAGCCGAGAGCAACGCACCGGCGATCGTCGAGAGGGCCACTTGCAGGAAGACGTTTTTCAGCAGCAGGACGACGGCGATGCCCACGCTCGCGCTAATCCCCACCACTCCGAAGTCGATCCCCAAATAGGCAAGGCCGACGAGGAGAGCTCGGCGAGCTTCATCGCGCGCAAAAATGCGAGCGAAGCCGGAGCGAATCGCCGCCCCGACCGGCTGGCCTTCGATGCAGACGGCAAAGAACGAAAAGCTCGCAGCCAAGACTGCCATTACCGCCACCGCCAGGAGCGCGAGCGTTAAGAGCACCGCCAACGCCGCGAAGATGATCGCGAGCGCCGGCGATGCGCGAACGACGCCGATCCCTATGCCGACAAGGATGGCCAGGGAGAATACCGATATCAAGTATGCGGCCAAACCGATCCCGACCCACACGATCAGCGTACCGAGCACGCTCGGCCATCGCCGCAAAACGGCGGCGTAGCAGGTACCGAAGGCGGGGACGTGGCCTGCGTAGAGAGCGGCCACGCCGACCGCCACGGCATTGGTGGACAACGGCACGACGACGAGCGCAACGACGATCACGATGAGGAGGCCGCCGATTTGCGCCGCGGTGAACTCGCCGAACGGCGACGGAGGCTTGGCCGGCCGGCCAGCGTCCGGGGGCGGTGTCGGGTGCTCCAGAATCGTGATGGCGGCCTGTAGGGACTGCGCCTGGCTCCCGGCAAACGCGTACTGCACGATCGCCATCGGCAGCGAGACGGTCAGGATGATCAGCGTAAATAGTGCGAAATTGCGCACGTACAGCGTGACGGCTCGATCGAGTATTTCACCGATCGAGAGCGGACGAAGGAGCAGCGGAGCGGCAGATTCCATCGCTGCGCGCCTTCTTGAGGATTCGGAGCGCCTCCTATGGTAGAGACCAGAATGGATGTTGGAACGACGACGGCGTTGTGGCGCTATCCGATAAAGAGCCTGCGCGGCGAAGCGCTCGAAACCACGCGCGTCGAAGCCGGCGGCATCCCCGGCGATCGGGCGTCCTCACTCGTCATCGCGCGCGGACATGCGCGAATCGGCAAACCCTATCGCGGCAAGGAAGACGAGCGGCTCCATCGCTTGCGTTCCGGCGATGAGGCCGTTTCCGCCGCAGACGAACGCGGCGTGGCGATCGACGTCGTCGCAGCGAACGGCGGCCACGAATACGATGCCGCGCCCATCTCGATCCTCGTCGACCGTTGGATGGAAGGCTTGAACGCCGCCGTCGGCTACGGCGTCGAGTATCAACGCTTTCGGCCGAATATTTTCGTCGCCGCGCACTCGCAAATGGATCTGGACGAGCCGGCGTTAGCCGGGCGCGAATTGCGTATCGGGACGGTGCAGCTTAAGGTGCGCTCGCCGATCGGACGATGCGTCACAACGACGTACGCTCAGGGCCCCGGCGCGTCCGATCCCGCAATCCTGCGATATATCGCGTCCGAACGCGGCAACGCGATGGGGATTTACTGCGACGTGCTGCGAGCCGGCGCGGTACGCATCGGCGACGTATTGGTTTTAGAGGAGCGCTGAACCTCGCGCACGATCGCTTCAAGCGCGTCGATATAGGCGAGAAAGCGTTCGCGCCCCGCGGCGGTGATGCGTACGATGGTCTGCGGCCGGCCTCGGCCCGTACGCCGCTCCGTCACCACGATGCCGTCTTCTGCAAGCGCGTGGAGATGGCGGTTCAAATTGCCGTCGGTGAGCTCGCACGCATCTTGGAGCTGCGTGAACGTCGCGCCCGGCGGTTGCGCGACGAGCGACGAGCAGATGGCCAAACGGCCTCGTTCGTGAAAGACGCGGTCCAGATGCGTCGCGCTCATGCCGGCGTCCGATCGCGCAGCACGAACACGCCGATCGCGATTTGTCCGATTCCGAAACCGGACGGAAGCACCCACCATGCCAGCGCGACGTGCGGCGGCACGAACAGCAAGCCGATGCCGGCCACGAGAAACAGCGCCGCGATCGGAACGACCGCGCGCGGCACGAGCGTGCGCGATGCGAAGAGCCCCACACCGTAGCAGGCGTACCAGATCCCGGGCAGATACGCGAGCTGCCCGCCCGCCAAGAGCGCAAACGAGAGCGCCGCGCCGAGTACCAGCGCGGGAAGAATCGAAAGCCCAACCGTGCGCGTCTGCCAACGATCGCGCGCGCTCGCGTCGTTCACGAACCAATGTGCGATCGCCCCGTAATTCACGGCGGCCGCCAGCGCGCAGCAGGCCAGCCACAACGCAAAGTACGAACGCCCCTGCTCGATGCCGGCCGGATACGGCACGAGAAGCGCCTGAACGACGCCTGCGGCCATGGCAAAAACGCCCGAAGCGATCGCGGCGATGCCCGAATAGCCCTGGAAGCGTTGCGTCATCGCCAAGCGTTCGCGCACCTCGGCGATATCGATCAGCGCGCGCTCCAACTCGTTCATACGTTCATACTTTGTATCACAAAGCGGACGTCGCGGCAAACGTCCTCTAGGGCCCGGCGAAGGGCACCGGGGCTTGCATGGAAAGGCGGCGAGGCGAGCGCGGTTTCTCGCTCATCGAGGTTCTGCTGGCCGGCGCGATCGCCGCAATTGCAACGGCGGTGCTCGTAACCCTCGCCCATCACATGGCACAAGCAACGCGAACGCTCGACCTCCGTCTCCAGGGAAGTTCCGCGGCGCGTACGCTGCTCGATCGCTTGGAAAGCGACTCCCAAACGGCTTGGGCCGTATGGGTCCCGGTGCTCGACGTCGCAGGTGACGACAATCGCGACGGACACGAAGTGGATTTCTTCGCGCAAGACGCTTCGCACCGCCGATATGCGTGGGCCTATCGCTTTGACGCCGCCGCGCGCGAAGTCACGCGCTACGCGTACGCGGCCGGTATCGCGCCGCTCTCCGGCGTGACGTATCGGCCGATCGATGCCTTCTCCGCGACAACGTCGCCCGCTAGCGCGATCGGCAACCCGGCCAGCGCGATTTACGACCCGCTGTTTGCATCGGCTCGGGTTGGGGCGTACGCGTACGACTACGGCACGGCGTTTGGGGCGATCGGTGGAAACGCCATCACCCGCGTCCGCGTCGTAACCGCCGGTATCGACCTTGCGACGCTGCTTGCAAGTGCAACCGCACCTTCGCATTTTACCGTCGTCGTAACGTATACGCCGCCGCCCTCTCCGCTTGGTACACCAACTCCGACGCCGCTGCCGCTCGCGACCTTCGGACCATAACGCCGGGAGCGCGGGAGTTCGCCCGCGTGCGTCGCATTGATGACGGAAGACCGACGTTACAGTCAGGAGCGATGCATGTTCGAAGGACGCGTTGCCATCGTTACCGGGGGAACGCGCGGCATCGGCGCCGCGATCACCGAAATGCTGGCGAAATCCGGCGCGCACGTCGCGGCCGGCTACAGCAAGGGCAAAGAACCCGCCGAAGCCTGCGTCGCGCGACTCAAAGCCGAAGGTGCGTCGGTGTCGTGCCATCAAGGACGCGTCGACGATTTCAACGATTGCCAACGCGTCGTCGATGAGGTCTTGGAGCGATTCGGCCGGGTGGACTACTTGGTCAACAACGCGGGCATCACCGTCGATAAAACGCTGCGCAAGATGAGCAACGACGACTGGCACAACGTGCTCAACGTTAATCTCAGCGGCGCTTTTCACATGACCAAAGCGGTGCTCGAGCATATGATCGAGCGCGGCTCCGGGCGCATCGTGAATATCAGCTCCGTGATCGGTGAGACGGGGAATATCGGCCAAGCAAACTACTCCGCGTCGAAGGCCGGGCTGTTCGGATTCACCAAGTCGGCGGCGCTGGAGCTCGCCAACAAGGGCATCACCGCGAACGTCGTGGCACCGGGGTTCATCGCCACCGAAATGGTCAAAGCCGTTCCGGAAGCAGCACTCGCTAAAGTGATCGAGAAAATTCCGCAACGGCGGCTCGGCGAACCCTCGGAGGTCGCCCGCGTCGTCAAATTTCTCCTCGAAGATGGTTCGAGCTACATCACCGGGGCCGTGTACACCGTCAACGGCGGCCTCGACATGTAGCTCCGCGAGTCCGCTTGACGGGCGAAGCGCACTCATAGGTATATATAGCGTTCGTACAAAAGTAGCAATTCATGGACGCTACCTCTACTTTTGGACATTCGGCGACCCTGCGAAGCCTCGCCGGCCGCGTGGCCATCGTCACCGGCGGCTCGCGCGGGATCGGCGGAGCGATCAGCCGCTCGTTAGCTGCCGACGGCGCGATCGTCGCGGTGGTCGGCGTGGCCCCCGATCGCGAGCGGACGGCCGAGCTACGCGCCTCGCTCAACGGCAGCGCGAAACTCGTGCATTTCTACGAAGCCGACGTCGCCGATTACCCGCAATGTGAAGCGGCGGTGCGGAACGTCATCGCCGATCACGGACGCGTCGACATCCTGGTTAATAACGCGGGAATCACGAAGGATCATACGATTCGCAAGATGACCGTCGACGAGTGGAAAGCGGTTCTGGACGTCAATCTCTCGGGACCGTTTTTTATGATGAAGGCCGTCCTGGAACATATGATCGAGCGCAAGTACGGACGGATCGTGAACATCAGCTCGGTGGTCGGACACACCGGAAACTTCGGCCAGTCGAACTACGCGGCTGCAAAAGCCGGATTGCTCGGGCTCACCAAGACCGTCGCGCTCGAAACCGCTCGCGCGGGCATCACCGTCAATGCGGTCGCGCCGGGCTTTACGGCAACCGAAATGGTGAAGCTCATGCCGCAGGCCGCGATCGATATCGCGAAGAGCCGCACGCCGCAGGATCGCTTGGGCGAACCCGACGAGATCGGTCGCGTCGTGCGCTTTTTAATCGATGAAGGCTCGAGTTTCATCACCGGCGCCACCTACGACGTCAACGGAGGAATGTTCATGTGATCGGGTCGCTGCCGCTCGAAGAGTTTAGCTACGGCATGGACATCGGCGGCGCCGATCCCGCGGCGCTGAACGACGCGCTGCGCGCCGTGACGATGGACGTAATGAGCGATCCGCTGCGCATGGGGACGCTGATGACGTCGCTGATGTTGGCCCAGCAATCGGTCGCGATGAACACGATGCGGCGCATGCAAGGGGAGAATCCGCCGCCGGTCGCGGCGGTGGCGCCCGGCGACCGGCGCTTCAGCGACCCGGCTTGGACGAGTAACCCGTTTCTGATGTCGATGCTCGAAGAGTATCTGGTGCGGCGCCAGTACGCGCAGCAGCTCATCGATCAATCGCGACTGCCCGAAGCGACGCGCCGAAAGGCGCGGTTCGCGCTCACGATGATGATGGATGCGCTCGCGCCGACCAATCTGCCGTGGCTCAATCCCGCGGTGATCAAAGAAGCACTCGATACGGGCGGCGGCAGCCTGATGAAGGGCATGGCGACGTTTCTCGACGACGTCAAGAACAACGGCGGCTATCCCAAGCAAGTCGATGCATCGTCGTTCGTCCTGGGCGAGAACATGGCCGCGACGCCCGGCGAAGTGGTGTTCCGCAACGAACTGATCGAAGTGCTCGCATACTATCCGCAGACGCCGGCGGTGCACGAGCGCCCCCTGCTGTGCAGTCCGCCGTGGATCAACAAGTACTACATCATGGATATCGCGCCCGGGCGATCGTTCGTCGAGTGGGCGGTGCGGCACGGGCACCAAACGTTCATGATCAGCTATCGCAATCCCGACGAAACGATGCGCGATTTCAAGATGGACGATTATTTGCGGCTCGGACCGCTCGCAGCGCTCGACGCCGTGCAGCGCCTCACCGGCGCGAAGCAAGTAAACTTCGCTTCGCTCTGCCTGGGTGGAACGATGACGGCTATTCTGCTCGCGTATCTTGCCAAGCACGGTCAGGCCGACCGCGTCGGCGCCGCGACGATGACGAATACGATTCTCGATTTTGCCGATCCGGGCGATCTAGGCGTCTTCACCGACGAAGCGTCGATCGCCAAGCTCGAAAAAACGATGCACGAGCGCGGCTTCCTCGAGAGCAAAGAGATGGAAGGCACGTTCAACTGGATGCGCGCCAACGATTTGATTTGGAGCTACGTCGTCTCCAACTGGTACATGGGCAAGAAGCCGCCGGCTTTCGACATCCTCGCGTGGAACGGCGACGCGACGCGCATGCCCGCCGCGATGCATTCTCAGTATCTCCGCGCGTGCTATCTGCACAACCTCATCGTGAAACCCGACGCGTTCGTTATCGAAGGTACGCCGATCGATCTTGGGCTCATCCAGACGCCGCTCTATATCTTGGGCGCGGAAGCCGACCACATCGCGCCCTGGCGCACCACGTACATGACCACGCAATACGTCGGCGGCGAGGCCAAGTACACGCGCACCAACGCCGGCCACGTCGCCGGAATCTGCAACCCTCCCGGTAATCCGAAAGCGTGCTACTGGACCAAACCGCAGGCCGAGCCCGGCGAGACGCCCGACGCGTGGCTCGAAAGCGCGGAGAAACGCAATGGGAGCTGGTGGGAGGATTGGGCCGTGTGGGCCGGCGAGCACGGCGGCCCGATGCGCGAGCCGTACGCGCTCCCCGCTTCCGGAGAGCCCGCACCGGGACGATACGTGCGCAACGAGACCGCTGCGCCGCTCGATATTACCGCGCCAAAAAAACGGGCGACGACCAAACCGGTTCACCGCAAACGTGGAGGACGCTCATGAGTACCCGCGATTACACCTCGATGAAAGGCCTGGGCGAGTTCATTCGCACGCAACGCGAACTCGCCAATCTTTCGCTGCGCCAGCTCGCCGATTTAGCGAAGGTCTCAAACCCATACTTGAGCCAAGTCGAACGCGGCCTGTACAAGCCCTCGGCGGAGGTCCTCAAACAGCTTGCAAACGCGTTGCACCTCTCCGCCGAGACGTTCTTCATGCAAGCCGGATTGCTCGACGACGACATCTACAAAGAAGCCAGCGACCAGGTAGAATCGGCGATCAAACTCGACCTGCGGCTTACGCCCGATCAAAAAGACACGCTGATTCGCGTCTATCGCGGCTTCGTCGGCGACCGTTAGCGTTACCGAACCGCGACGCCGGTCGATAGGAACTGCGTCGCGTTGACCGCGATCGACTGCACGGGTGCAACGTCTCCCGTGGCGCCCGGCGCAAACACCTGTAGCGGCCCCGAGGCCTGCGATCCGACATAGACGTACCCGGCAGCGTCGACCGCGATTCCGATCGGCTGGTCGAGCCCGGTCAGCGCTCCGCCGATCGTACGGATAGGCGTGGCATCCCCGCTCGCGTTTGCCGCATAGACGGTAACGGTATTATTGCCTAAGTTCGCGACGTAGATGTTCCCGCGCGCATCGAGCGCGACGCCTTCCGGCGTACTCAATCCGGTTGCGCCGCCGACGATAACCGTGGACGGAGCGACATCGCCGGACGCGCCGGCTGCGAACACGGCCACGTCGCCGGAATACGAATATCCCAAGCCCGAATCCGCGACGTAGATATTTCCCGGGCCGTCGACGGCGATGCCGGTCGGCGAATGAAAATCGGCGCTCGCCCCGGCGATAATGCGGGCCGGCGCAACGTTGCCGGTGGCGCCGGCGGCAAAAATCGCTATGTGCCCGCCGGGATATCCGGGGAGGTTCGAGAGATCGCCGACGATCGCGTTTCCGCTCGCATCTATGGCGATGCCGGTTTGGCAGCCCGAAAACGTGGTGTTGCTTCCCTCAAGGGAGATCGTCGGCGCGACGTCTCCGGTCGCTCCGGCCGCGAAAGCGCTGACCGGCCCCGGTACGTTGATGCTCAGACAATTGGTCGTCCAGGCCCGGCCCTGAGCGTCGACCGCCGTGAAGTAGTTGAAGCCTAGGCCCGTGGTCGCGCCTTCGATCAATGTCGTGGGCGCGACGGTTCCGTTTGCGCTCGCGGCCATGGTCGCGATCTTGCCGGCGCCGGTTCCGCTGCCCACGTACAGCGTCGTGGCTTGTCCGGGAGGCGCGAAGGTCGGGCCGATGGGCGGGGCTGAGACGGTTCCTCCTCCGCAAGCCGATAGGGTGCCTGCAAGGCCGATCAGGAGGGCAAGGCGAGCGTAGGTTTTCATCCGATTGGAGTTGCCTGAAAGCGCAAAGCGCTCCTATCCCATCGTGACTTTGGCGGCACGTTGACATCTCTAGCAAATGCTTGGTACACTTAGCACCTAGAGTGATCGAGTCAGGAGACAGCACCATGAGTACCTACACCGAATTTGCCCAGAAGGTCCAGAACGAGTTCCTCAACAGCCTCAAGGCTGCCCAGGAGCTGAACGTCAAGTCGTTTGCCGCCTTCAACGAACTGCTCGCGCAGGTCCCGACCGCCAAGGTCGATCCGGCCACGACCGAGCTGCCGACGCCGACCGATATGGTCGAGCAAACGTTCGCGTTCACGAATCAGTTGCTCGAAACGCGCAAGGCCTACGCCGTCAAACTCGCCGAGCTGGCGACCCAGACGCAGCAGCAGTTCGCGCAGACCGCCGCCCGCATTGCGGAGTCCGCGAAGAACTAATCGTCATCCGTTTCGGAGCTCGGTCGCCCGTGGGAAGCGCATCGTCACCGTAGTGCCCTGACCGAGGGCGCTCTCGATCGCAATCGTTCCGCCGATGCGGTCGAGCGCGCGTTTCGCAATCGCTAAGCCCAGGCCCGAGCCCTCTGCTTGCGTGCGCGCACTCCCGCGATAGAAGCGGTCGAATGCGTGCTCGATATCCACCGCATCCATCCCGGGGCCCTCGTCGGCGACCGTGGCTCGCGCGTAGGCGCCGTCGGTATCGACGGTAAATCGGACGGGCGAGTCCAGCGCGTATTTGAGCGCGTTTTCCAGCACGTTTTTGAGCGCTTCGTAGAGTTCGGTATCGTCGCCGGCGATGGCCGGCGAGCCGGCGTGGGTGTAGCGAATACGACCCGCGGCAATCGGTTGCAGCGCGTCGACCGCCCTTTGCCCCAAGCCGGCGAGATCGATCGGTTCGCTCCGCAATCCACCCTTACGCTCGAGCCGTGCGAGAAAGATCAGCTTCTCGATGACCGTACGCATGCGACGGCTCTCCGCCAGCATCGTTTCGTGCACGCGCGAAATTCCATCCGGATCGCGTACGACGCCCTGCTGCAATGCGTCGAGGTATCCCATCACCACCGTGAGCGGCGTGCGCAGTTCGTGCCCGGCGTCGGCGATAAATTGCCGCATCTCGGCTTCGTTGCGCAGGCGCTCAGCCGTCGCCGCGCTCAAGCGGTAGGCGACATCGTCGTACGCACCGGTAAGGTCGCGTAGCTCCGTGTTGCTGTGCAAGAGCGGCTCCGGTGTGAAATCGCCATCCGCGATCTTGCGTAGCGCGTGCGTGACGTCGACCAGCGGTTCGATCGCATTGCGCGTGATTCTTCGGCCGACGAACCACGCCGCGAGAATTGCCAGAATGCCGACCGGCAGCGTGATGCTCCAGTAGAACGCGAGAAAGTGCGTGAAGCCGTCGAGATCGGGCGCGACGATGATGATGCCGCCCGGCACGCGGGTGACGTGACCGTGGATACCGAGTACCGCACCGATCACTTCGGCCGTCCGGCTCACGGCTTCATCGTGCCCCGCGACGATCGCATGTTGTTCGTCGCGAACGAAGACGTGAATGCGGGGGCGCTGGGCGTCCTTCACGATCGCCGCCGCATATTGCGAGAGCGACTGATGCTGCGCTTGGGCCGACGCCGCCAACTGATCGACGCGATGCCCGGTGGTCGACACCGCATCGTTGAGGGAGGCGGCGTACTGCAGGAAGGCGATCGTGGTGGTGGTTCCGGCGACGCCGACGATCAAGAGAAATGCGAGTAGGACGTAACCGCGTGTCAGGCGCTGCGCGAATCCGGCAAAGAGCGTGTTGCTACGCATGCAGCGTGTAGCCGGCCCCGCGAACCGTATGTATCAGCTGCCGCGGCGCGCCTTCGTCCACCTTGACGCGCAGATACGATATGTAGCGTTCCACGGCGTTGGGCCCGACTTCGCTCGAATTCCCCCAGACTAAGTCCAACAGTTCCTCCCGCGTAAACACGCGCCGCGGCCGGCGCAATAACGTGACCAGCAGATCGTATTCGCGCGGCGAGAGATCGAGCTGCTTGCCGTTGCGCGTTACGACGTGTTGGTCCAGGTCGACGTTCAAATCGTCGAGGCTAAGCGCACTACGCTGCTCCAGGTGCGGGCGTCGCAACTTGGCCTCGATGTGCGCGAGCAGCTCGGATATTTCGAACGGCTTGCTCAAATAATCGTCGGCTCCGTGGACGAGCCCCTCGACGCGATCTTCGAGTTCGCCCTTGGCGCTGAGCATGATGACCGGCGCATCCGTTACCCGGCGCAGCATCGGCAACAGCGCGATGCCGTCGATCTTGGGCATCATCACGTCGAGCACGATGAGGTCCGGCTCGAACTCTTTCACGAGCGCGAGGCCGGCTTGTCCGTCGGCTGCCGAACGCACGACGAAGCCGTGGTGCGAGAGCGTCAGTTCCAGCAGTTCGCGAATGCGCGGCTCGTCGTCGACCACCGCGATGCGTATGGCGCTCATTCGAACCTCAAGGCTTCGATCGGATTCAAATTGGCCGCCTTTCGCGCGGGGTAGTAACCGAAGAAGATCCCTACCAGCGCCGAGAAGCCCACCGAGAGGGCGATCCAGATCGGCGGAATCGTCGTCGGCCATTTTGCGAGCAACGCCACGCCGCTGGTCCCGAGTACGCCCAGTACCACGCCGATCAACCCGCCGATGGTGGAGAGCACGATCGCTTCAGCCAAAAACTGCTGCAGAATCGTCCCGCTGCGCGCGCCGACCGCCATGCGCAATCCGATTTCGCGCGTGCGCTCGGTCACCGAAACCATCATGATGTTCATGATCCCGATGCCGCCGACGATCAGCGAAACGGCGGCTACGCCCGCGAGAAGAAACTCCATCACGGCGCCGGTCGACGAAGCCGCTGCAGCGATCGATTGCAAATTGCGGACTTGAAAATCATTACTCTCCGGTGGAACGATCCGATGTCGGGTTTGAAGCAATGTCGTGACTTCGGCCTGTACCGCATCGATCGCATCGGCGCTCGCCGCCGACACCATCAGTTGATTGACCGTCGTCAGCCCGGTCAGACGCTGCATCGCGGAACTATAGGGGATCAGGATCGTATCATCCTGGTCTTGCCCCGTGCCGCTCTGCCCTTTTGCGGCGAGCACGCCGATGACGGTAAACGGTACGCCCTTGACGATCGCCGTCTGCCCGATCGGCGGGTTGCCGTCAGGAAAGAGTTGCGAAACGACGGTCTGCCCGAGCACGGCGACCTTCGCCGAAGCCGTGACGTCGCTTTGGGTAAAGAACGATCCTTGGGCTATCGGCCAATCTCTGATGAACGTGTATGTCGGCGCGACGCCGTTCACGATCGTTTGCCAGTTATTACCGCCTGCGACGACCTGCGTGCGTAGGGTCACGAGCGGCGAAACCGCCGCAACGTCGGGGAGCTGTGCGATCGCCATGCCGTCAGCCGGCGTCAGCGATGAGGCACCGCCGAAACCCGTGCGCGCTCCGCCTTGCGTAACGCTCCCGGGCTGAACCACGATCAAATTCGCACCGAGGCCCGCGATGCTGCTTTGCACGGAGGACCGCGCTCCGGCACCGATGGCTACCGTAATGATGACCGCGGCTACGCCGATGACGATGCCGAGCATCGTGAGCAGCGAACGTGCCTTGTTGCGCACGAGCGCCTGCCATGCCAGGCGTAGCGTCGCCATCAGCGTCATGCTACGCCCGCGAGTGTTTCGTTCGGTTTGTCGGAAATAATGAGCCCGTCACGGAACGAGACGATGCGACGGGCATTCATGGCGACGTCGAATTCGTGGGTAACGACCATAATCGTCATACCGAGGTCTTTGTTGAGCTGCTTGAAGAGGCGCATCACGTCACTGGACGTTTTGGTATCGAGCGCGCCGGTGGGTTCGTCTGCGAGAATGAGGCCGGGGTTGTTGACTAACGAGCGCGCGATCGCCACGCGCTGCTGCTGACCGCCCGACATTTGATTCGGAGCGTGCTTAGCCAACTGCGCGATGCCGACGATCTCCATTTTTTCGAGCGCGATGCGGCGGCGTTCGTCTTCCGGTATACCCGCATAGACCATGGGGAGTTCGACGTTTTCGACGGCGCTGGTGCGGGACAACAAATTATACGATTGGAAAACGAAGCCCAGGCGACGGCTGCGGATATCGGCGCGCTCGTCGGATGTCAAATTGGAGACATCCTTACCTTCGAAGTAATAGGTTCCATCGGTCGGTTGGTCGAGCAAGCCGATGATTTGCATGAATGTGGATTTGCCCGATCCCGACGGACCCATGACCGAGAGAAAGTCTCCCGACTCGATCGTCAGATCCACGCCGCCGAGCGCGATCACTTGGTCGTCGCCCACCGTGTACACTTTACGTAGCCGTTCGACCCGAACGACCGGAACCGCAGATTCCGACATGCTCAGCGCCCTCAACCTACATGCCGTGGCCGGGAGCGCGGCCCCCACCCGTGAGCGGCGAGCGTACGACGGCCTTGGTGCTCGTCGTCCCGCTGCTGGAACCGATGACGACGGCATCGCCCGCGGCAAGCGCACCGGCCTTCAGCGGCGTGACCGCGGCTTGCGATGTGGTGGTTAAGCCAACCCGAACGGGTACGGGGTGGAGCGACGACTCGCGCTGCACGAACAGCACGCCGGTGGATCCTGCGCCGATCGATGCGCCGGCGCTCGTGCCGGTGACGGTACCCCACGGCGACTGCGCGCTCGCGGCCGTTGCGCCGGACGCGGCGGTGGAGGGCCTGGCCGGCGCGTTCGTAGCACGGGCGGACTTGGGCGCGACGGCCGGCTTCCACTGGAGTGCCGCGAGCGGCACCACGAGAGCATTCGGGGCGCTGGCAACCTCGATCGTGGCGTTTGCCGTCATGCCCGGGAGCAGTTTATTGCCTCGATTGGGGACGTCGATGACGACGTCGTAGGTCACGACGTTATTCAGCGTCTGCGGATTGATCCGCACTTGCGATACTTTTCCTACGAACGTTTCGCCTGGATATGCGAGAACGGAAAACTGGACCGGTTCGCCCGCCTTCACGTTGCCGATGTCCGGCTCTCCGACGTTGATATCGACTTGCATCTTGCCTAAATCTTGCGCGATCGAAAACAGCGTCGGCGTCTGCAAGGAAGCGGCGACGGTCTGGCCCACCGAGACGGCGCGCGCGATCACGGTGCCGTCGACCGGCGAGGTGATCACCGTATGATCGAGATTATATTGACTCTGTTGCAGCGTTGCTTGCGCCGCCTGCACGGCGGCGGCGGCGGCGGCCGAGCTGGACATCGATCCGGCGGCTTGCGAACTGGTCTGCGAAACCTGGGCCGTTTGTGCGACGGCCTGCGATTTCGACTGCGCGTACGCGGCTTGAGCGGCCGCGAGATCGCTTCGATCCTGCGCTACGGTCGCTCTGTCGCTATCGACTTGATTTTGAGCGACGTAACCCTGCGCGAGCAAGGCGGCATCGCGCCCTTCGGTGATTTGCGCGAGCTGCAGCGCGCTGCGCGCCTTGCCGACGTTCGCAGCTGCCGCGCCGATTGCGGCCGAGGCTGAAGCGCTATTGGCCGCTGCTACCGAAATGCCGGAGGCGGCACCGGTAGCGTTCGCGCTTGCGGCGTTGGCTTGCGCCTGCGCTTGGATGAGGTTTGCACGAGCTTGATCGACCTGCGCCTGTATGGTGCGGGGATCGATGCGCGCGAGCACTTGGCCCTTCTTCACCCTGCTGTTGAAATCAACGTAGATCTGCGAGATCGTTCCCGAGACTTGAGTGCCGACGTTAATCGTATTTTGCGGATTAACCGTCCCCGACGCGGTTACCGTATTGAGGAGCGTTTGCTGCACGACCGGCTGCGTGACGTACGACGTCGCGCTCTGCGAACGAATGGCGATCGTTGCGATAATCAACGCGACAACGAGCGCTAATGCCGCGCCGCCGACGATCCATTTATTGCGTCCCGCGAGCATTCGCCCGAGCCCGCCGAAGCCGGCGGGGAGTGGGAACGATTGAGCCGACATGTGATGTCCTCCATCCCTACCTTACCCACTCTTGCCTGACAGATGCTGGAGATCGGCTTTTGCAACAGGCTAGAGCGAGCGCCTACCTTCGATCGCTTTTGCCACGGTGATCTCGTCGGCGTAATCGAGATCGCCGCCGATCGGCAGGCCGTAGGCTAGGCGCGTCACGCTGACGCCCAGAGGCTGGATGAGGCGCGAAAGGTAGAGAGCGGTTGCCTCGCCTTCGGCGTTCGGATTGGTCGCGATGATGATCTCGGCCGGCGCGTCCGCTCCGATCCGCTCGATCAACTCCTTGACGTGCAGTTGCGCCGGGCCGATGCCGTCCATCGGCGAAATCAGGCCGCCAAGCACGTGATATTGCCCCTTGAAGGCAGCCGTTCGTTCGATTGCATAGATGTCTTTCGCCTCGGCAACGACGCAGAGCGTGGTGCGGTCGCGCCGTTCGTCCGTGCACAGCGTGCACGGGTCTTCTTCGGTGAGCGAAAAACAGACCGAACAGAAGCGGACTTTGTCCTTCACCGCAAGGATCGCTTCGGAGAGCGATTGCGCTTCGTGGCGCGGGCGATTGAGCAAATAGAAAACCAACCGCGCAGCCGTTTTCGGGCCGACGGTTGGAAGCTTCGAAAATTCGTTGATGAGCGCTTGAACGGGCCCCGCAATCGATCCGCTAGCGGGCATGCGGATTACATGAGGCCGGGAATGCGCATGCCGCCGGTCACGGAGCCCATACGCTTCTGCGATGCCTCATTGGCCTTGGCGATCGCATCGTTAACGGCGACCAGGACCAAATCTTCGAGCGTCTCGGGATCCTCGGGATCGATCGCATCCTTGCCGATCTTCACGCTCTTCACGCGTTGGTCGCACGTCATTTCGACGCTGACCGCGCCGCCGGCCGCGCTGCCCGTAACGATCATGGCCGCAAGTTCTTCTTGCGCCTTCGCCATCTCGGACTGCATCTTCTTGACCTGTGCCATCAATTGCGCCTGGTTCATCGTTCTTTGATCCGTTCGTTAGCGTATTTAAATAGGGCCTGCGCGTCTTCGTCGCCGGCATCCGCGTCCGGCGCACGAACGCTCTCTTCGACCTTCGCACGCGCGGTACCGCCGGGCTCTCCGACGCGCAGCGTCACCTTGAGGCTCGCCCCGAGAACGTCTTCGATCGCCGCCTCAAGCAAACGCAGGTGATCGCGCAAGATGTCGACGTTGAGCGAATCCGGAAGCCGTAAAACGACCGCCTTGCCTTCGATCGCATCGACCGCAGCGCGAGAAAGAGGTGCCCCGAGCGACTGCCTCTCGCTCTCGACTTTGCCCCGAATGTTCTGCCAAGCCGCGCGCACTTGCTGGAGGGTCGGCTGGCTGCCTTTCGGCTGCGCCGGCGACTTCGCCGCGGGAGGCGGCGGTTCGGATGCGACGGGTTCAGGCGCAACGGGCTCCACCCTGGGCAGCTCGGCTGCAACCGGCTCGCGCACCGGTTCGGGTATCGCAGGCCGGGTCGTCGCTCGCGCGGCCGCGGATGGGGGCGCCGCCGTCTCCGCGGCCGGCCTAGGCGTCCCTTCTTCCAGGGCGGCCAGACGGGCGGAGAGGGCATCGAGGCTCGGGTCCTCGCCGGCCAAGACGAAGCGGAGCAAGGCCGTTTCCAGCTCGAGCCTCGGCGTGCCGCCGGTGCGGGCCAGGGTCGCCGCATCGCTGAGAATGCGCAGCGCTCGAACGAGCGTCGCTTGAGCAACGCCCTGCGCGCGCGCGGTAGCCTGCTCGGCATCCTCGGGAGCCAGATCGCGCGCCAGTAATGCGGGATCGACTCGCGCCACCAACAGATTGCGAAAACTCGCGATCAGCGACCGCATTAATACGAGCATATCGGTACCGGAATCCGATGCGTCTTCGATGATCGAGAGCGTCCGCGCCGCATCGCGCGCAAGCGTCGCTTCAACCAATTGCGCGGCGAAATTACGGCCCGTGTTCCCGAAGGCTAAATCCAACGTCGCCGGGCTGATCGGCCCGTCCGCAAAGGCCGCCGCCTGCTCGAGCATCGTGAGCGCGTCCCGCAGGCCGCCGTCCGCGCGATAGGCTATAGCTGCCAGCGCCGCATCGTCGATGGCGATGCGCTCGGCGTCGGCGATCTCGCGCATGCGCTCGATCATCACCGGAATCGCGATGCGGCGAAACGCGTACCGTTGGCAGCGCGAAAGAATCGTCACCGGCAATTTCTCCGGCTCGGTAGTAGCCAAGATGAAGATCGCGTGCTCGGGCGGCTCCTCGAGCGTTTTCAAGAACGCGTTCGCGCCCTCTTTCGTGAGCATGTGCGCTTCGTCGATGATGTAGACTTTCATCCGCATGGACGACGGCGCGAACTTTACGGCATCGCGCAACGCCCGGATTTCATCGATGCCGCGGTTGCTGGCGGCGTCGATCTCCAGCACGTCCAGGGCGGTACCCGAGAGCATGGCCAGACAATTATCGCAGGTGTTGTCCGGGGTGGGGGTGGGGCCGTTGACGCAATCGATGCAACGAGCGAGAATCTTAGCAGCGGAGGTCTTGCCCGAACCGCGCGGCCCCGAAAAGAGGTAGGCGTGGGCCAGCTTTCCGCTCTCTAGGGCACTCGAGAGGGTGCGGACGACGGCATCTTGCCCGACCAGGTCGGTAAACGTCTTAGGGCGCCAGGTACGATAGAGGGACACGAACGGGGATTTGGCAGCAGCGTTTGGGGGCGCCTGCCCCGGGGTATCAGCTTAGTGGGAAGCCGATTCATAAGGAACCGTTAAGCATCGCCAGTCTACACTGTCGATGTGGGCGATATTTCATTAGGGCCCGTCCAAGGCATGTAGGATGATTGCAGAGATAAACCCCGGTGTGGAGTTATACGCCGCGTTACGCGAACAGTTTGGATTTGACGAGTTCTATCCGGGCCAGGAAGAAGTTGTGTCCCGCGTCCTCCTAGGGCACGATACGCTTGCGATCCTGGCGACGGGCGCCGGGAAGAGCCTCACCTACCAACTTCCCGCACTCATGCTTGAGGGGACGACGCTGGTCGTGAGTCCGCTCATCGCCCTGATGAAAGACCAGCTCGACATGCTGCGCGAGCGCGGCATCACCGATGTGGTCGCGCTCAATTCCACGCTCTCCGAAGATCAAGAGATCGCAACCCGCGAACGGGTGCGAGCCGGGGGCGTCAAGATCGTGTACACGACGCCGGAGAAACTCGAAGACGAAGCGTTTCTTTCGATTCTGCAGCAGATTCACGTGCCGCTGTTCGTCGTCGACGAGGCGCACTGCATCAGTCAGTGGGGACACGATTTTCGCCCGGCCTATTTGGCGCTCGGGCACGTCATCGAAAAGCTCCGGCACCCCACCGTCTTAGCGCTCACGGCGACGGCCACGCCCGCCGTCCGCGAAGACATTCTCAAGCAGCTCGGCATCGAGCACGTCAAACCGATCGTCAAGGGATTCGATCGTCCGAACCTGGTGTACGAAGCGCGCAAGGCCGATAAAGAGGCCGACAAGCTCAAGGCGCTCGGCAAGCTCTTCACCGGCGAAAGCACCCTAGCCGGAACCGGAATCATCTACACGGCAACCATCAAGAACGCGCTGGAAGTGCAGAAGTATCTCAGCGACACGCTCAACATTCCGGCCGCCGTCTATCATTCGAAACTCCATAAAGAAGACCGCACCACCGTGCACAATCTCTTCATGGACGAAACGATTCGCGCCGTGGTTGCGACCAACGCGTTCGGTTTGGGCATCGATAAGCCGAACATTCGGTTCGTGGTGCATTACGATTTGCCCGGATCGGTCGAAGCGTACACCCAAGAAGCAGGCCGCGCCGGACGCGACGGGCTTCCCTCGCGATGCATTCTGATCTATCGCACGAGCGATACGCGCGTGCAGAATTATTTTCTCACCGGCAAGTATCCCGGGATCGAAGAAGTCCAGCGCACGTTCGGTACGATCGAAGTGTTCGCGAGCCAGGCCGGCGGCGTCTCGATGACCGACCTGCGCAAGATCCTCCAGCTCCCGTTGACGAAACTCAAAGTGATCCTCGCCCTGCTCAAAAAGTCCGGCTTCATCGAAGCCTCGGGAAAATCGGCTTACAGCCTGACCGATGCGGCGCGTAAGAACCGCCATCTCGTGCTGAGCCTAGCCAACTACGAAACCAAGAAATCGTACGATCAAAGCAAGCTTGCCATGATGTTGCAGTATGCCGAGAGCCCCTCGTGCCGGCGCCGCTTCATCCTCAACTATTTCGGTGAGGACTTCGAGCGGCCGAACTGCGGACGATGCGATAACTGCGCCCGAGCGGCGCTACCGGGTGCGAAAATGCTCGCACACCAAGGTCCATCGAGCGTTGGCTTCAAAATCTCCGATATCGTCAACCATCCGAAGTTTGGGACCGGAACCGTGGAACGAGCCGAGAAAGACTTGGTCACCGTCCTGTTCCCCAGCGTCGGATATAAAACGCTTCTTGCGACGGCCGTAAGCCCCGCGCAAGCGCAACTCGCATAACCATCGGAGACACACGCTGCACGCACCCGCCTGGCCGGCGCGCACCCTCGCAACGCTCGCGTTCCTCGCGTGCGTGCTTGCGTCCGCCCCGCGAAGCAGCGGACAAGAACTCACCGCAACCCCGCCGCCGACGGTAGCGCCGCAGCCCTCTCCTACGGCCACCGCGACTCCCACAACCACGCAGCCCGGGCTGTCGCCGATACCCAGCCCCGTGCCCACGGCTTCCGCTTCCGCCGTCCCGACGGCATCGCCGACGCCTCCGCCGCTCCAGGTCCAGCCGCTGTCGGCACAAGTCGCGGTTGGCGCAACGCAACAAGTAACCGTCGGCGGAGCGATCGGAGACATCACCGCCGTGGCGCGCAACGCCGCGACTGTCGGCGTTACGATCGATCAGGAGTCGCGCACGCTAACGCTGGCCGGAGAAGCCCCCGGCGCGACGTTCGTGGACATCGCGGATTCGCGCGGCGTGAGCTACGCGCTGGGCGTGCGCGTCGCATATATTGCCGGAACGATCGCGCCGTACGTCTCGATCCAACTCACCGGCGACCCGGCCTCGGCGGATTACGTGCGCAAACGCGTGATGGCGGCCGTTATCCAAGCCGCGCAACTGCGGCCGAACGCGCAGGTCGTTCTCTCTCGCAGCGACGTCGCGATTCCCGGCGATCTGTCGCAAGACGATACCGTCGATCTCGACGTTCCCGTGCTCATTCAAGGCGATGCGTACTTTGACGCTAACGGCACCACTCACGTTCACGTCGCGAACATCGCCGCGCCGCGCATCTCGCCCAGATCGCTTATGGTCAGCGATTATCCCGAGCGTCTAACCGAGAACGGCGTTCTCTTTACCTCGGTGCTCCAGCACGACGCCCCGTCGCGTTTTCTCTACTTTCACTACAATCCGCCGGGACAGCCCGATCGCCGCATCGTCTTGCGCGCGAGCAATCACTCAGCCGAGCCGGCGATCGTTCAATTCATCGCGGGTCTCGGCGGCCCGAGCCCCAACGAAATGGAAGCCGGGCACGATGCGACCAAACGCTTTCTCGTCCACGTCGTCCAAAACGAGGGGCGCCTCATTACGGTGGGAGCGCACCAATCGTTCAACATTCTCGCCCAGAATTTACCCGCCGGGCAAATTCTCTCCGAGTTGCTGCAACTGCGCGTGCTTTCGGGCGGCAACATCCACCTCGCGCTTTTCGCGCAAAATGCGAGCGACGATCCGAACGCTCCGCTCGCGCAAACCGATCTGCTCACCAGCACGGTCCGACACGCGCGCGGCATCTACGACATCCCGGAATTCCACTATGCGACGCAGTGGGATCTGACCGGGCCGTACCTCACGCTGCCGATCGGCCAGATACCGCTTCCGAACACGCTCAAGGGTGAAGCGCTCGCCGGCGATTACGGCGTGCTCGAAGCCTTTGTCGTCAACGTGCAGAATCCACTACCCACCCCGCAGAGCATCGCCATCTACGAGAACCCGCGCGGCGGGCATGCCACCGGAACGTACATCATCGACGGCGTACTCGTGCAGTCGCATCAAGTCCCGCCGTTCTCGCGCTACAAAGTGCGCCAATACGTCGTTCCGTCGAAGGGGTTCGTACGCATCACGATCGTCACGATGCCCGAAGGCGGATCGAGTTATCCGCTCGATCTCATCTTCGCACCCGACGACGGCAGCGTGGCTCCGGGCGCGCCGGGTTCGCCCATCTACTAACCGACAGGCGCGATCCAACCTACCGCATTTGGGGAATCTGCGATTTTTGTGCAATCGACAGGATGTCGAACTTCCTTTGAACGTTGCACAAAAACGTAGAAGTAGGAAGCCCGCAGGATGCGGGCTGACGAACGGTTCCCCAAATGCGGTAGGTTGGATCGCGCCTGTTGGTTAGTAGCTCGAGATTAGCGCTGGCTTGCAGCAAGCGCGAGTTCGTATGTTTCGATCATCGCCTGCGCGCTGCGCTTCCAACTAAATCGTTCGATGGCGCCGGGCCGGGCCGCGCGGGCCCGCGGGTCGGCCTCTCCGCGTAACGCGGCGTCCAACGCCTCGACCCACGGCTGCACGTGATCGATCGGTAACGCCGGCGCGTCGTTCTGCGCGATCTCCGGCAGCGAGCTGCAATCGGAGGAGACGCACGGAACGCCGGCGCACAGCGCTTGCGCGACGCCGTAACCGAAGCCTTCGTAGCGCGAGGGCATCGCAACGACGGCGCAGGTCGCATAGAGTTCCAACAAGCGCTCTCGATCGACGTATCCGCAAAACTCGACGCGATCTCCGACGCCGAGCGCCCGAGCCATGGCTTCGCACTCATCGCGGTACGGCGTGTGCGGGCCCACCGAAATCAGCCGAGCGTTCTCCAGGAAGGGCAGGCAACGCACGATCAGTTCGAGATTTTTCCGGCGCTCGACGGTGCCGACGACCAGGATCGTGCGTCCGTCCCCGCCGCGGCGCTCGAGCGCGCTAAAATCGTGGGCTACACCTGGATAGACGACGCGGACGCGCTCGGCGCGCAGGCCGTCGACCATTTCCAAGAGTTCGCTGCGCGAAAATGCGGAGTCGACGGCGATTGCGGCAAGTCGCCGATAGCGGTCGGTTGCGAAGCGGCCGAAATAGTAGCGCGCGTAGGGGCGCGCGTGCTCTTGAACGCGCAGCCATGCGACGTCGTGAACCGTCGCGACGACCGGCATCGTGGCGGTGACCGGCACGGTACCCGAAGCGCAGTGCAAGAGATCGGCTCCGCACGCTCGCGCGCGTTGCGGCAACAGCACTTGGTCCCAATACACGCGCCGGTCGAAACGCCAGGGGTCGAGCTTCGGCTCGAACAGCGGAACGATGTCGAGGCCTTCGGCTCGCAACGCATCGACGAGGCCGTTCACGTATTCGCCGATGCCGGTCGCGGTTCCGACGGCGAGTTGGGCGTCGATCGCGATTTTCATCGCAGCATTCGTTCCAAGCCAAGCAATTCGGAGGCTTTAGGATTGATGGCGCGCGCGCGCGCCGCGTATGCGAGCGCCGAAGCGCGGCGGCCCTCGCGCAAAGCGACGATGCCGAGGCCGGCGAGCGAATCCGCACTCGCGGGGTCGATGGCGACGCCGTGCTCGAAGATGCGCGCGGCCGTGCGATATGCTCCCAACGAGAGCGCTTGGTTCGCGCTCGACAACACGTAGTTCATGTTGAGCGGCGCGAGCGTGAGGGCCGTTCGATAATCGCGCAACCCGCGTTCGAGGAAGGGGCGTTGCTCGCCGGCCGGGAGCCGGTATGCCTGCTGCGTTGCAAGCTCGCCCATGCGCCAGTATGCATCGGCCACGGCATCGGGATGCGTGGTGAGCGAAACGAGGCGATCTTTGAAACGCGCTTCGTACAGGTAGGCCAATTGCGGATCGCGCGTCGCGATCTCGGCGATCTCGCGCTGGACGGCGGCGATATCCGGCGCGGCAAAGAAGTATTCGAACGCCAATTGATGATGGCCGCGCGCGAGCGCGACGCGTGCGAGCAGATCGTTGCGTACCGGCGATGCCGGAAGACGAATGGCGTAACGCTCCGCACCGGCCACGTTGCCCGCATTCAACTCGTACCGTGCCAGCGTCGATTCCACGTAGCTCGCGGGCGCGACGTGGTCGAGCAGCTTATAGATGCGGACTCCGAGCGCCAACGGAATGTGCCGCGGCACGGCACCGGGCTGCGCGGAGCGAGCGTAGAGCGCATCCGAAGCGATCTGGATCGTTCCAAACACGAGCACCACGGCCGCGAGCGTCGCGACAAGAATACCGTTCGGTAACCGATAACGGCGAGTCAAGCCTGGATCCATCGATTCGCTAACGTAGGGCTCGGCTCGACGAGCCGGAGAGCCGCGCCACGAAGCTAGAACTTCACCGTGAAGTTGAGGTCGGCGCGCGTCTGCGTGAACGCGTTCGTGGGAATGAGATTGTCTTGGTAGCGATACTGCTTCGCTGAGAGGCTGATCGCGCTGGCGGAATGCGGAAGCGCAAAGGTGAGTTTCGCTCCGTACGTGTTGTTGTTCGCATCGAGGTTGGAGAGGCCCGGCACACCGTAACCGCCTTGGAGATGCTCCGTGTCATACTGCATGCCGAGGGTGAGGCTTCGCGTCACGGGCACCGCGATTCCCGTCGATAGCGTTCGTTTGCTGACGTCGGCATAGGCCGGAATGAGGACGGGCGGGCGATCGGCCGGAAGCTGCAGCGTCGAGGTTCCGTCGAAGTTCGACGACGCAAACGTTGCATCGGCGTTGCGCGTCATATGTTCGAAGCGGCTCGATAGATCGACGTTTACGTTGCGATTCCCGGCCCGTACGTCGAAATTCGCACCAATGCCGGAAGCGCGTTCGTCGAGCGAGAGCTGCGGCGACTGCACCTGCGCGCCTTCGAAGCGCGTCTGAACGTGAAGGTTGCCCAACCGCACGGGTACGGGCACGCTCACGGCGTCGGACTGCGCGCTGCCGTACTCCAACGCTTTCGGCGTTCCCGAGAACCCGGCGTCGAAGCCGTGGATCGGGCTGAAAATCGGGGTGAACGATACGATCGGTGATACCGTTTGCGCGTCGCGGCTTCCAAAAGAGAGATCGAACGTTCCCGGACCGGCCGAGGCAGCCGGCGGCGGCGCAACCGGTTGGTAGGCGGCGACGAGCGGAGCCGGCGTCTCTAGGGAGATGCCGAAGCGCTGCTCCGCGCCGAGCGCGATCGGCTCGTATGCGGGCGAAACTCCGGTTGAGAATGATTGCGAAATCTGCCGGCCGTATCGAGCCGCCAACTCGGCGGCGTCGGAGAGAAGATCGCTCGGTAGCGCGGCGGCGAGTGCCGGGTGCGGCACCAAGGACACGTGAAAAGCATAAGACCGCAGCAGCGATTCACCGTTCGGGTCGCCGTACCGCGCCTCCAGCGCGAAGCGCGCATCCGCGCTTTCGCCGAAAACTCGCTGTAGGAGCCCGGCGCCAAGATCCGATGAGTATGCGAGCGAGGGGACGCCTGCCGCCTGGGTTGCGCGCGAACAGAGTGCTGCTACCAGCACTGCAACCGCTATCACGCCCGGCGTGCGTCGCATGCTCCCCTTTCATCCGGCGCGCTCGTAGGTTACGAACGCCTCGGACTATATCTATCGGTCGAAAAACCTCGAAGTTTCAGATTACGACAGACGTTCGGGAGGGCCTTCGGCCAATAACCGGCGAGCGATCAAAACAGCGGCGTAGTCGTCGATCGGGCAGGGCGGCAACTGCATCCCGCGCGGGATCAACCGGCGCCAACCGCGGGGCGGGTGATCGTCGAAGTACAGGGTTCGAGCGTCGAGCGTGGTCGCGCGCTCGTCGATCAGGTGGATCGGGACCTCGATCGCCGCCAATTCAGCCCGAACCACGCGCGCGTTGGTGCCCTTGCCAAGGGCGATAGCCGTCACTCGATGCCCGCCCGTGACGACGAGCAGCCGCTCGCGCAAGCGCTCCGGCTCCTCGATCCCGCGTCCTAGCACCGCGCCCGAGAGATCGATCAACGCGTAACCAACCTTGCGCGTGCCGGGATCGATCCCTAGGATGACCGCGTTCATTTCGGTGCGGGGGTCGGTATCTGCGAAAGCGCGATGACCACGGGCACACCGCCGGTGTGAGGATAAATGTCCTCGGCCGCGTAGGCCGTCATAAAATACGTCCCCCGTTTTGCCAGCATCTGCTGCATCTGGGCGATATCGGGGAGGATCTGCAGAGCTTGCACGTGCCTCGCGAGATACGGCGGCATCTGCACCGCGCGAGCCGCGTTCGCCACGAGCGTCTGCACTTCTTGGAGTGCGATGTTGGCGCTAGCGCCGCTGCTGCCGGGAATCTTGATCGACGCGATCGGCTGGCCTTTGATGAAGCGGCGCGCGTCCGGCGTCGCGTTGATCACGAAGTGGATCGGATCGTTGACGAAAAGATTCTGCGCCGATCCCACGGTGAGCAACATGTTGTTTTGATTGAGCCCGGCGATCATCACCGGCGAATCGAGGACGTCTTTTTTTAATTTTTGATCGATGTCGGCGGGGATTGTGTAACGCTTGAGCCCGAGCGGCGGGTACGTCGCGTTCATGAACTCGACCGCTTTGAGGTAATACGCCTTGAGTTCCTTAAAGCGCGTCGCTTGGCTGTCACCCTGATGGATGATGAGATACGAGGGAACCATGAGCGCCTCGGTTGGGTAAACCAATCGCCCGGTATTCACCTTCTGCTCGAGTTCGCTTTGGCGCGCCTGCAGCGTCGCAATCTCCGTGTTGAGCGCGCTCAAGTGGAAAAACGCGGTTTTCACTTGTTGCGAAGCGAGAATCGCGCCGACCGTCACGACGAGCGAGATGAGCATTCCGGTGCCGATCGCGACGATCGTGGACGTATAGCGCGGGCGAATGCCGAAGAGCGTCAGGCGGCGGCGGCCGACTTGATGGCCTACGCGATCGCCCACGTATGCTACGCCGCCCGCCACCACCATGATGAAGAGTAGCGTGCCCATGCCGCGGACGAAATCGACGAACGTCATCGCCACGTCTACCTCGTCGCCGCTCGGCGCAATCGCGCGAGACCGATGCCGGTGAAGATCAGGTTCGGCATCCAGGCCGAGATAAAGGTCAGTCCCGCGTACGATTCACCGATGTACGAAAAGATCGTCATCACGACGTAGTAGATGAATGCTATGCCGACGGCTAAACCAAACCCCAGGCTCGTGCTCCCGCCGCCGCGCATCGAGCGTACGCCGAACGGCACCGCGATCAAAACGAAAACGAAGCACGCGAACGGACGCGCCAATTTCTCCCAATACGTGGCCACGTACTTGCGTTGCTCGGTCTGCGTTAATTGACCGCTGCGCACGATATCGGCAATCTGCGTTCGGCTCATAGCCTCCGGATTGTTCTGGCTCAAGCGCTTGACGATGTCGGTTGGCTTCTCACCCAGTTCGACCTGCTGCTGAGGAACGTTGGGCTCGGAGAGCGTCGTGCCATCGGGATTGAAGCGGTAGACGCTGGCGTTATCGAGCGTCCAGCGATCGCTCGTGAAATCGGCGCGATCGGCGAACACGATCTGCGTGGGATGGTTGTTGCGATCGTATTGGATCAGGGTAACGTGAAGCAACGCCTGCGAATGCGGCTCGTACGCCGTCGCGATGGTGATTTGCCGGCCACCGCCGGGCAGCGGCGCCGATACGGTGAGATCGCGGCTAAAAGCGCTGGTGTGGCTGATCACCGTATCTTCGATCTCGGTAACGCGGTCTTGAGCGAACGGCACCACGACCTCTTGCAAGACGTACGTCACGAACGACAACGCGAAGCCCGCGAAGAGCAGCGGCACGACGATACGCATGAAGGTGATGCCGCCGGCCTTCATCGCCGTGATCTCGCTCTCGCCCGAGAGGCGTTGAATCGCGAGCAACGTGCCGAGCAGCAGGGCCATGGGAATGACCAGCACGACTTCGCCCGGGAGATTCCATAAAAAGAGTTCGATGGCCGCCCATAGCGGCGCGTGGTCGGACGAGACGATCCGGCCGATCGCCAGAATCTGCGTCGCCGCAAAGATCAGCGTGAACGCGGAAAGGCCGAAGCCGAACGGCCCCGCCAGTTCTTCGAGGAGATAACGATCCAGGATCGAGGGGCGCAGCGTTCGCCGAATTCGCTTCCAAAGCACTACAGGCGGAATCCTTCGCCCAAGTAAAACTTGCGCGCAATCGGCGAATCGAGAACGTTCTGCGCCGTGCCGGAGACTTCGATGCGTCCGTTATTCATGATATACGCACGGTCGACGATGGCGAGGGTCTCGCGCACTTGGTGATCGGTAATGAGCACGCCGATACCGCGGTCGCGCAGTTGACGGATCATCGCTTGAATATCCGCGACGGCGATCGGATCGATACCCGTGAACGGCTCGTCCAGGAGTAAGAACTCGGGCTCGGTCGCGATCGCGCGCGCAATTTCGACGCGGCGGCGTTCGCCGCCGGAGAGCGAATCGCCGCGCGCATCGACGAACGCCCGCAGCCCAAACTCTTCCAGCAATGCCGGCAGGCGGCGCTCTTGTTCGTCCCGCGGGACGCCGTTTTGCTCCCAAATAAGGCGGATATTATCGCCTACCGAGAGCTTGCGAAAGATCGAATTCTCCTGGGCAAGGTACCCGATCCCGTTGCGAGCGCGCTCGTACATCGGGCGCCCCGAAAGATCGACCTCTTTGCCCCCTCGCTCCAACACCACGTTGCCGCCGTCCGGCTTTATCAGCCCTACGACCATATAGAACGTCGTCGTTTTGCCCGCGCCGTTGGGGCCGAGCAAGCCGACCACTTCGCCGGTATGCACTTCGGCACTGACGCCTTCGACGACGCTGCGCTCGCCGTATTTTTTGACCAGACCGCGTATTTTAATCGTGCTGTTTTCGTTCATTGCATCCGTGTACGGGTGAGCGAGATGTTGGAATCGATGCGATTGCCGCTTGCATCTAAGCCGTTGGGGCCGTGAGCTACAACGTGACCGACCCCGTGGATCATCTCGTCGCGCGCGGAGTAGGTGAGGGTATCGCATGCGAGGGTCATGCCCGCACTGCTGGTCGCGCGCACGCCGCCGATTAACGTCACCGTCTTGGCTGCCTGATCGACGAGCGCGTTCGGTGCCGAAGCCACCAACGTCGAACCGTCGGCATCGTAAAAGGTTACGTGTACTTGGTGCAGCGTGGCGCGAGCACTCCCTTGGGTGCCGGTGCTCTCGTAGGAGCGGGCCGTCAATTCGTACTGCTTGCGGTTGCTTTTTTGCTGGATCATCCGTACGGGTTGCGTGGCGGTCCCGCGACCGGTAAATTTGAGCGGAGGCAGCGACGGGCTGGGCGTGGGGGTGGGGTTTGCGACCGGCTGGTTCTTCGGGGCCAGAGGCGTACATGCGGCCAGCAGGCCGGCTAGAAGCGCGGCGGCCAACGCGCGCGAGCGCTCACGGCCCATCGGCGCGCTCCATCAATCCGTGGCGAGCAGCGACCAGCGCATACGCCAAGGTGGGGAGCCACAAGCCAAAGATCACAACACTCACAACGTCGATCAGCCCTTGCACGAGCGTTCCCATTAGTCCCGCTGCAATCGCAAGCGCGAGGAACGCCGCATCCGCGGATGCCTCACGAACGGCATCCCGCAACGCGATCGCAAAGCTCCACCACGTCCAGACGAACGCGCCGAAGCCGACGATTCCCAGCTCGGCCAAAAACGTCAAATACACGCTGTGGGCGTGAAAAGCGGTCGCATCGCCGTCGGGCAGCCTCACGACCGCATAGAGTTTGGAGAAGCCGAACGGCCCGACGCCCGTCAGCGGAAAGCGATCGATGATCTGGATCGCCGCCTGCCAGATCGAGAGGCGCGTATAATTTTCGCTCGGGTTGTGGTGCATGTTGAACGCCAGCAGCACCGCCGCCAGCACGGCACCGACGACCGCAACCGCCCATAGCGCCCCTTGGCGCGCGTGCCGCGCCCTAACCACGATCAGGAAGGCGGCCGCGGCGGCGAGGCCCACCCAGCCGGTCCGCGAGAAGCTCAGCACCATCGCCACCAGGCCCAGAGCGAGAGCCGCTAACGCAGCAATGCGTAAGGCGCGCTCGCGCGTAATGCGGGCGATCGCATAGGCGATCGGCAGAAGGACGATGAGGTATCCCGCGAGTTCGCCCGGCAACACGAAGGTGCCGATCGCTCGCCCGTTTCCAATCGTGTATTGGGCCGAAGGGAGCCGCGTGAGGACCATCCCAATCGCGGCTGCCGATGCGAGGGCGCCCGATAGCATGAAGGCCCAAGCAATCGCGCGCGCGGCTCCCGGATAGGTGTAATAGCGCACGATCGCGCTGTGCCATACCGCGCCCAGGGCAAAAATTCCGATGAACAGCACCCCGTCGTGCGGGTTGAAGCCCAACAGCGCTGCGAGCATCGAGGCCGCCACCCACGACCACATCGGGATGCCGATCGGCGAGCCTCGCCGAGGTGGGGCGAGCACCATCACCGTGGCATAGAGTGCGAGGATGCCCATCGCGGCCAGCAACCCCCACGCCACCCGCGGCGGAACGATCGAAATGCCCGGGAACGTCACCGTCGTCAGCGTGATGAACGCGGGGAAAAACGGCACGCATGCCTGTGCGAACGCAAGACCGGCCGGCATGCCGCGCGCCCATTTAGCCAACATCGAGCAACTCCGCGATGCACTCCGCAATCGCGCGCGCGCCGCCGGGGCCGCCCATCCGCTCCCGGCCGATCGCGCCCATGCGCTCGCGCATCGCCGGGTCGTCGAGAAGGGCGCGAAGGCCCGCGGCCGCCCGCGGCACATCGCCCGGAAGAATCTGCAACGCTTCGCCCAGCAGGCCGTGCTGACGCATCCGGTACCAGGCGGTCTTGCGATCGTCCCCGAGTTCGAAGGCCACAACCGGTATCCCGGCCGCAGCGGCGGCTTCGTTGGCGGTCCCCGCTTGCCCGATCACCGCCGTCACGTTGCCGAACAGCGCGCCGAGCGGGCCGCGAAACGCGCGCGCGACCACCCGGCCCTCGCGCATAACCGAGAACGGCACCGCGTCGTCGTCGCAAAGATCGATCTGCCAACCATCGGCTCGCAAACGCTCGATGAAACCCTGCGCCGTCAGCGTCGAAGCGATCGATAACGCGCCGCCCAAGGAGGGATATTCGGCAGCGCACGCGTCGACCACGCGTAACAGAAAAGCCGCGTCGTCGTACGCGCTCGTGCGGCTTCCCGGCACCAATGCGAGCGCGGGATCGAACCCGGCCAACGCGCGTAGCCCGGCCTGCGGGTCGGCATCGCCGTAAAGATCGACGATCACGTTGCCGGGCGCTCGCGCGGCGACGCCGTGCGCGCGCAAGCGCTCCGCGGTAGCCGCATCGCGCACGAAGATCACACGCGCGCGGCGCAGCACGCGTTCTTCCATTCTCCCGTACGGCGCGACCAACACGCTTTTGGCGGTGCCGACATAGGCCGTCGGCAGATGCGTCGCAAGCGTCATCAGCAACGCGAAAACGTCGCCGATGGCGACGCACGCGTCGTACTCCGATCGCGCCTGCCGCAGAAAACGATGCTGGGCGAGCGTGAGGCCGACGAGCCCGCCGCGAACGTCGCGCACGATATTTCTCACGTTGCCCATCGCGACGATGCCGCCGCTTGGGAGGCTGCGTTGCGGGCCCACCTCGCGCATCGAGCGCGATCGCCCTTCGCCCACGAGCGCCAAATGATCGCACGTCGTCTGCGGGCGCAATCGTTGCAGCTCGAACGCGAGGCGGTCGGCAATCGCCGCCTCGCCGTGCCCGTTACTTACGAAAAGAACGCGCGTCACGAAGCCGGCAGCAACGGCACGAGTTCGAATGCGTCGATCGTATGCCGCGCCCGGACGGGATCGTACTGCAGTTGCGTGCGCGAGACGTAGCGCCCGTACGGCCCGGCATGCACGATCGGGACGTCGCCGACGTATTCCGGCTGCGCGAGCGTATCGTGACTGTGGCCGCCTAAGATGAGGTCGATGCGCGGCACGCGCTCGGCGAGTTTGCGGTCGAGCGCAAGCCCGATGTGCGAGAGCACGATCAACAGATCGCCTTCCGGCAGCGCGCTCGCATACGGCTCGATGGCGTCCCACGGGTCTAGGAACCGCCAGCCGAAGATCCGTTCGAACGGGCTGCCCACCGGATACTGCATGATCAGCGTTCCAAGCAGATGAACGCGCGTTCCCGCTTCATCGAAGGTTAGAGCGCGCAAAAACGGGAGATCGCGACCTTTGGTGTCGAGCAAATTACTGCAGATGAGGGGATGCTGCATCTTCCGCGCGCGCGCGCGCAGCAGCGGAAAGAGGTAGTGGAACTCGCGGTTGCCGATCGCTTGCGCCATATACCCGGCGGCGTCGATCTCGCCGATAATCGGCTCGTTCGCATAGTACACCGTTTGGCTACCGCGCAGCGAATCGCCGCAATCGAAGAGCAGGCCGGGTTGCGCGGCGCGCAATTCGGCGAGCCGCGGCCCGAAACCACGATGGTCGTGCAGATCGGAGGTGTGATAAATGCGCACCGTTTACGCGGCGCCCGTCCGTGCCAGCGAGACGGCGAATTGCGCGCAGCGGTCGAGCGCGTCCGGCGGCCCAAGCGCCCGGCGCAGCCGATCGAAATGCCGCACCTGTGCGGAGGGGTCGTCCAGCAGACGGTCCATCGTTTCGGCAAGGCGTTCGGGCGTCGCGTCGTCTTGCAGGAGCTCGGGTACGATTTCTTCGCCCACCACCAAGTTGGGTAGCGTGATGAATCGGCCGGAGTACACGCGGCGCGCGTGCTTCACCAAGATCGGCGCGATCTTGTAGAGCGCGACCACCGGAACGCCCGTCAGCGTCGTTTCGAGTACGGCGGTGCCGGACGACACCCACGCGGCGTCCGCGCCGGCTATCGCCGCTTGCACGCCGCGCTCGACGGTGACGTCTTTCAATCCCTCGCGCTCGACGATCGCATGCAGCGTCTTCTCCGCGCGTGCGTCGGCCGCACCGAACGTGCCGTGCAGTTGCGGGCGACGCGCCTTGAGCAGTCGATATGCTCGGACCAACGCCGGCACGTGGTAGCGCAATTCGCCGCCGCGGCTCCCCGGGAGCAATGCCACGTGGCCGCCCCGCGCGGGCGGTGCCGGCAACGGCGCTCGCGCCGGATACTGCGCCGCCAGAGGGTGGCCGAAGTACACGATCGGGAGATCGTGGCGCTTATAGAACTCGTACTGATGCTCGAACGCGGTCATCGGCACCGCGTACGAACTGATCTCCTTCGCGCGTTTCTGGTTATCCAGCCACGTGGCGGGCGGAAAGAGATCGATGATCGGGCCGGCATAGTGCAAGCGCGTCCGCAGCTCTTTGGCCAAGCGTACGTTGAACGCGCCGAAATCGATCAGGACGACCACGTCGGGTTTCGTGCGCGCGATGTGCCGTGCGGTCTGCCACATCGCGTTTAGGAGTCCGGGTATGCGCGGGATCGCCGCTAGCGGCCCCATGCTGGCCCACCCGCGATGGTCGCGCCAGATCGTAAATCCGGCGTTGTGCATGCGCTGGTGCCCGATGCCTTCGAACTGCGCCTGCGGGTCGTGCGCGCGAATGGCTTGCGCCAAAAGCACGCCGGAGAGTTCCCCCGATGCCTCGCCGGTCGATACGAAGTACCTCACGTCACTTGAGAATGCCGCGTTGCGAGGGAGCTTCTAAAAACGCGATGATCTCCCGGCCGGGTTCGGTCGTGACTTCGGTCTTCATCGTTTCGATCGCTTGCGATACGTTGAGTTTCGGATCGTAGATGTGCTTGTAGAAGCGCTTGATTTCGTTGCGCTCTTCCACGCTGAATCCGGCCCGGCGCAAGCCTACGCTATTGAGCCCGTAGGGGGCCGCGGGGTTGCCTTCGATCAGGAAGAAGGGCGGGATGTCCTTGGTGAGTTTGCTCGCGCCGCCGATCATCGCGTAGCGCCCGACCCGCGTAAACTGGTGCATCCCGGCCATTCCGCCGATGGTCGCCGAATCGCCGATCTCGCAGTGCCCGGCAATTTGCGCGAGGTTGCTCATCGTGACGCCGTTCCCGACGATACAGTTATGCGCGATGTGCACGTAGGCCAGGAACAAGCAGTCGTCGCCCACGGACGTGACCTCATCCTCGCCGGTCGCCCGCTGAATGCTGACGTACTCGCGAATCGTCGTTCGGTTACCGATTTTGGTGTACGCCCGCTCGCCGTAGTACTTGCGATCTTGCGAAGCGGCGCCGATGGTTGCGAACGGAAAGATCTGGCATTCCTCGCCGATCTCCGTCCATCCGTTAACCACGACGTGCGCCTGCAATACCGTGCCGGCGCCGATGGTGACGTTCTCTCCGACGATCGAGTACGGGCCTATTTCCGCGCCGCGGGCGATGTTCGCATTCGGGTGAACGATGGCTGTAGGGTGAATCATTAAATGTGCAGCACCGTAGAATCGGCACCGAACATGCGCGGGTCCGATGCGATCGAGAACATCAGCTCGCACGAACACGCCAACTGGCCCTCAACTTTGGCCTCCGCGTGCACCCATCCGATATTTCGCTTGTGCCGAACCAGAATGACTTCCATCATCAACTTGTCTCCGGGAACGACCGGGCGCCGGAACTTCGCCTTGTCGATCCCCGCGAGATACGGCGTCTTGCGCGAAAATTCGCCGGGTTCCAAGACGACCGTGCCGCCGAGTTGCGCCATCGCTTCAATCATATACACGCCCGGAAAGAGCGGGTTCCCGGGGAAGTGCCCGGTGAACACCGGCTCATTGAACGTGATGTTCTTGTAACCCAACGCGCGCACGCCGGGTTCCATCTCCACGATGCGGTCGATCAGGAGTATCGGGTAACGGTGCGGCAAGATTTCCATAATCTGCCGAATGTCGATATCAGCCACTGTGCCTCTCTCGTAACGCTTGCGTCACCTGCGCGTGAAGTTCGTGCCCGCTCTTAATCGCAACGATTTCGAAACGGGGCCAAGCGCCCAACAGCGAAAAATCGCCGATGAGATCTAGGACTTTATGACGCACGACTTCGTTGGGCCAGCGCAACGGTTGCATCGGCCCCTGCGCGTCGAATACCAGCGCGTTCTCCAAGCTCCCGCCCAATGCCAAGCCGCGCGCGCGAAGCGCCTCAACTTCGTGCAGGTAGCCGAACGTTCGAGCGGATGCGATCTCGCTCGCGTAGGTCGCGGGATCGATCACGCCGTCGAAATACTGCACGCCGACCGGCGCCGCAAATTCGGCGACGAAACGGACCCGGAATTCGGGAGCGGGCAGAATGATGACCGCGCGGTCATCGCGACGCATATCGAACGGCGCGTCGACGACGAATTCTTTGCGGACGACGCCTTGATCGATCGTGCCGACGCTCTCGATGGCTTGCGCGTAGATTTTCGAGCTCCCGTCGAGTACCGGGATTTCCGGCCCGCGGACCTCGATATCCGCGTTGCTCACGCCCATACCGAAGAGCGCCGAGAGTACGTGCTCGATCGTCGAGACGCTGGCGCCGTCGCGACCGATCACGGTCGCGCGCGAAGTATCGATGACGTACTCCGCCGTTGCCGGGACTCGCACCGGCCGGCCTGCGCCGCCGGCGAGCACGAAGGTGAGCCCGCTATCGGCCGCGGTCGGCCGTATGTGCATCGATGCCGGCGCGCCCGAATGCAGGCCGACGCCTTCAAAAGCAAGGTCGTCGCGTAACGTGGTTTGCATCACGGGCGCATCGTCATGGCGCTTCGCGCTTGCGCTCGCGCTCCAAAGCATCGACACGAGCTACGAGCTTTGGCAGGCTGCGAATCATGACCTCTCTTTTGAGTTGGTCGCGATGGTCGCGAGCCGGATTTCCGGAGACGGTAGCGCCATCCGCCACGTCGCCCCAAACGCCCGTTTTGCCCGCAACCGTGGCGCCCGATCCGATGCGCATGTGTCCGCGCGTTCCGGACTGCCCTGCAACCTTGACGAAATCGCCGAGCGTCGTCGAACCGGCAAAGCCGCTCTGCGAAGCGACCGCGCAGTGCCGGCCGATCTGACAGTTGTGCCCAACCTGCACGAGGTTATCGATCTTGGTTCCAAGGCCGACGCGGGTGCTGCCCGTCTGCGCGCGGTCGATGCACGCGTTGGCGCCGATCTCCACCTCGTCGTCCAAGACGACGTTTCCGACTTGCGGGATCCGCTCGAGCCGCCCATCGACGAAAGCCCAACCGAAGCCCTCGCTGCCGATGACCGACCCGGCATGCAACACCACGCGGTTGCCGATAACGCACTCGTCTAAAACGGTCGCTCGCGGATGCAGCCACGTATCTTCGCCGATCGTCGTGCGCGCGCCGACGTGCGCGCCCACGCCGACCACGCTGCCGCGGCCGATCCGGGCACCGGGGCCGACGTACGCCATCGCGTCGAGGAAGACGTCGTCGGCCACATCGGCCGTCGCATCGACGATGGCGCTGGGATGACGAAACGGCCCGGCGGGTTTCGGCGGGCGCAATCCACGCAGCAAACGCGCGAGGGCTAAACGCGCGTTCTCGACCACGATCATCGGCTTGGCGGGGCCATCACCGATCGGCACGGCGGCATCGACGAGGACCGCTGCGGCACGGCTCGCCATGGCGCTCGCGAGGTAACGCTCGTCGGTCGCAAAGGTCAGCGCGTCGTCGGTCGATTCTTCGACGGCGGCGATCCGATAGATCGCGATCGCGCCGTCACCGACCACGCGTCCGCCGACGCGTTCCGCAAGCTCTTGCAACGTCCCGAGCACAGCAAGTGACCTATGGAGACGGCGACGGGGTCGCCTTCTCGGTGATATTAAGTGCCTTTTCGATCTCCGGCGTGATATCGACGCCGCCGTAGCCCACGCCTTCGCGGGTTACGACGAGTTTGAGGTTCTTCTGCTGCGCGATCTTACTCGCCGCGTCACGAACCTGCTGCGTCAATTGCTCGGTGATCTTCGCGTAGCGGGCCTGCAGAGCAATCGCGTCGCGACGCTTTTGCTGCAAGCTCTCCTTTTTCTGCGTGATCGCCTGCTCGTCGAGCACGAGCTGATTCTGATAATTCTGATAGGTGGGCCAATTGGCGACGATCCGTTGCACATCGACCAATCCGACCGGGCTTGAGGAGCCGCAGCCGGCCAGAAGCGCGGCGGCGAGCGTGGTGATGACGATAGTGTGTTTTTTCACTCGTGTAGACTCTCGATATCCTTGATAAGATCGTTCGTTAGGTCGTAACCGCCTGGGGCTGCTTTGACGCCGACGAGGGCGACGGAGAACCCTCGTTGCTTGGCGAGGCGCGCCGCCTCGGTCTTGATTTGGTCGGCCATCTGGCCGGTCAGCTGATCGTGACGTTTTTGCAGCGTGGCGAGCTCCGCGGCCGCAGCTCCGGTGGCCCCGACGTCGGCGCCGTGGAGTGCTTGAAATTGGTTCGTGAGATCGGCCTTGGTAGCGTTGAACGCATCGATGGTTTTCTGCGCGTCCGCGGCAAATTGCTGCCCGTACTGTTGATGGATCGCAGCGATCTGCGCCCGCACGGCAGGCGGGACGTTGGCCGGGAGGCTCGGGGGGCCCACGCTTCGGAGCTGCGCTCCGACCTGGTCGCGACGCGCCGCGATTTGGGCCTGCGTTTGAGCCTGGATTTTGCCGATCTGCGCGTGGATCTGTGCGTCGGTCTGCGCGCGCACCTGCTGCTGGTAGGCCGCCAGAGCTTGCGCGTCGCGTTGGCGGAGCGCGTTGATTTGATCGGCTTCGGACTTGTCCATCGCCGCGAGTTGGTCGCGTAGGCGCTTGGTGGTGGCGACGTCCAAAGCCAGGTTGTTCAAACGGGTTTTGATCGAAAGCCTCGCCGCCGAATCTTGCTGCGTCAGGCGTAGCGAGAGATCGGTTTCGTCCTGCTGATACTGCATCGCCCGCCCGCGTATTTTTTGTTCGGCCTGGCGCTGCAATTGCTGGACGATCGCGTTGCTTGCGGCGTTACTCTGCGCGACGACGCTGCGTTCGTATGCGAGAAAATCGCTGCTTGCAGCTTGCATCGCCGCCCGAGACTGAGCTGCGGATTGCGCGTTTACCTGCGCCCCCACTTGAGGGCCGCCGCTGATGCCCGCCGCGGCCAATGCGGCTGCCACGGCTTGCTGCTCGCGCGCGCCGTACTGCGCCTGCGCCGCCGCGATGGTCTTGTTCGCTCGCTCCTGCGCAGCTACGAGTTCGGCGTTGAGGACCTTGGTCTGCGAGGCGATTTCGGCCGCGCTGCGCGGAACGTGCGGGCCCGCCGCCTCGAGATCGATCGCAGCGATCGCATCGTTGATCTGCGAGAGCTGGCCGTAGAGGGGGTGATGCTTGACGACGTCGTTGATGCGTACGTACGCGATGCCACGAATCTGCGGGGAATTGACATCGACGCGGCCGCATCCGTGCAAAAGCACTGCGGCCGCGAGACATGTCAAAAGCCCAGCGCTATTTACCGAGCGCATTTTGGACATCTTTTGTGATGTCCGTTCCCCCGAAGACGATGTCGGCACGATCGACCACCAGGAGGAGCTTCTTCTGCTGCGCGACGCTAGCCGTTACCGATTTCACTTGGTCGGCCAGCGGTTTGAGTAATTGATCCCGCTTGTCGCCGAGCGTCTTATTGAAATCCGCGGCGACTTGCTGCTTCTGCGCATCCGTCTTGGCTTGCGTCATTTTCGCGGCGAAGATCTTGCGTTGATCCTGTGCGAAAGCCGCGAGCGCGTCGTTGGCCTGTTTGATCTTGGGCGACGCGTCGAGCGCGGTGTTGTCGACGAACCCGATCTCCGACGGCGGCGGGGTGGCCGTCGGCGGCGCGATCGCCTGACCGCTCTTGATGAGGCCCTGCACGTCGCCGGTGATATCGACGCCACCGTAGACGACGATGCGCTTGTCGACGACGACCGAGAGATTTTTCTTCGCCATCACCTGGGCGATCGCCAACTGCGCCCGCGTGAAGAACGGCCCGACCAGCTCTTTTTGCTTGTCGGAGAAGCGTTGCTGAAACTGCATCTCGATGTTCTGGCGGTCGGCATCGGACTTCGCCGATTTCATCGCGGCCGTGAACTGCCCATCCAGCTGGGCGCGATATGCGGCTAGGCGCTGATTCGCCGCGACGAACTGCGGCATGCTGCCGATTTGCGCCTGATCGAGGTATCCGATGTCGGTGAGATCCGATGCGATCGCGCTCGGTACGATGGCAAACGCAAGTGCGACGATCGCGATGAGAGCTGTTAAAGACCGATTCTTCATGACTTCCTTATATTAGAAACTCTGGCCGATGCCGAAACTGGTATGCGTGCCGTTCGCACCCTTTGCGAAATCGACGCGAACGGTGCGTAGGCCGAGTTGCGGTACGTCGAAACGGAAACCGAACCCGTAGTCGCCGCGAAGCGACCAATTCCCCGGATATCCTACGATGCGATTGGTGTACGGGTCCAGGAGCGGCTGCGCGCCACGGATCCGATAGTCGAGTTCGTCCACGAAAAACGCCAGCGTGAGCTTACGATCGGCGGTCAACGGTTGCCGTAACTCGGCCTGCCCGAGGTAGGCGTCGGTACCGTAGAACACCTGTTGATACCCGCGCATCTGTTGGTCGGAGAACGTGAACAACTGGCTGGGAGGGATGACGCCGGTCGATAGCTGCGCGACGCCGTGAATGCCGAACGTCGCATTCTTAAGCACGGGGAAGAACTTCGAAACGTCGAGCGTCGTCTGCGTGAAGTTGAAGCTCGAACCGATCCCCGGTGTCGAGATCGCTTCGTTGAGCGTGGCGCTCACGCCGGTGCGCGGATTGTACGGGTCGTCGAGCGTGCCGACGCGGAAGCCGAACGACGCCTGGTTGAGCTGATACGGCTGCCCGGTGTTGACGTTCGCAATCGAACTCGCCGCGATGCCGAACGAGCCGTTGATATTCGACGTGTTCGAGTTGAGCGGCCCGGGAGTCGGGCCGATCAGCACGTTGGGCTGCGAGCCTTGGAAGAAATACGGCGTCGGCACGGTCGTGTTGTACTTGACCTGCTGCCCCGAGAATCCGACGAACGCCGTGGTTGGAATGCTCAAGCGGCGACCGACCTGGACCTGCGCCCCGAGCGACGACGACGAACTCGTCGCGACGATGCCGCTAATTTGCGATGCGTTCGTACTCGGGTAGAGCGTTACCGGAATCGGGGCGGGCGTCCCGCCGACCACCGGTACGGCCGCGATACCCGACGTGGTGCCGATCGAATAAACCGGATAGTAGTACGTCGAGCCGTTCTGGAAGACGCTCGCCGAAAGCGAGTACTTCTGCGTCTTGGGGTTGTTGCCCAAGTACGGAATGCCGACCGAGAGCTGGCTTTGGTTGGTGCGCGAGCCGCGCTGGAACTGCAGCGAGGCCGAATCGCCGGTGCCGTGCAGATTGGAATCCTGGTATCCGAGCGTTCCGTACAGCCCTTGGCCGGTGATGCCGCCGGAGTATCCGAACCCGATCGAAGCCGATGCGGTGCGCTGCTCGGTGACGTGCCAGATCAACGTGCCGTCTTGCGGCTTCTTGGGGTCGGGCTCGCCGGGCTTGAAAGCCGGCTCGACCTTCGAGAAGAACCCGAGCGCGTTGAGGCGTTCGTAATCCCGCTTGATCGCATCGGTGTTCACGACCATGCCGGGGCGCACGAGCAGCTCGCGGCGGATCACTTGATCTTTCGTGCGCGTGTTGCCGGTAATCTGTACCGCCACGACGCGGGCGACGTAGACGTCGTACTTGACGTCCGCGGTGCCGTTCTTGAGATCGATCGACGACGGATCGATACCGCCCTCGAAATTTCCGAGCTCGACGTGCAGTTTGTCGTCGTAGAACTTCTGCAACGTTTTCGTATCTTCGCTGCGGAGCGTATCGGAGAAGACGACGCCCGGTTTTGCTGCGAGCATGGGCAGCAACACCTGCGGCGGCAGCAACGGGTCGCCGCCGATGATCACCTTGCGAATCGTCAGGCCTTCTTGAATGGTCAACGTCAGCGCGCCGGTCTTCGAATCGAGATTGATGTCTTTGACGTGCGTGGGTACCTGGCCGCCGAAGCCGATCCGCTCGTAGTAATTGTTGATCTTGAGGACGTCCTGGCGGAAGGTGTTCGTATTGAAGACTTGGCCGACCGAGAGATCCATCAATGCCAACAGCGTATCGCTCTTGACCGTGCTGTTGCCCGTAAAGTTGATTGCGGTAAGCACGGGGTTCTCGATCACGCGATAGGTGATCGCAACCCCACCCGGGCGCTCCCGCACGAGCGGCGGGGCGATGTCGGCGAAGTAGCCTAGCGCGTTGATGCGCGCGAGGTCGCCTTGCACGACTTTAGGATCGTAGGTGGTGCCGGGTTGTGCTTGGACGACCGCCATGATCGTTGACGTCGGCACGTGCAAGTTGCCGGTTACGTCCACCGAGACGATCTTTGGCCCGGTCGCCGAAATGGCGGCCGATGGCGCGACGAAGGTCACGAGGACGATGAGGGCAAGCAGAGCGACTGCGCACCGGACCAATGCGCTAGGCGCACGCCGAAGGTCAAAGGTCATGCGTAAAAGTTGTCCCTTAATGATTTTGAAGGATGCTGACGCGGTCAGCAAAGGTAACGCGCCATGCACGCGTCCTGTTTCGATTCCGGGACCCCGTGTTCGCCCTGGGGTACTCCGCTCCTTGCCGGTCAATTCTCAGGCTCCCCTTACCAATACAGACGCTGGAACGTAAAACTAAAGCCGCTCTGCCCCTGCAGGGGCTCGCCGATCGTTACCCTGGTATTCGAACTCAGGCTCGAATTCGGCGTCTGGAACAGCTTGGTCTGGCCATTCTGGAAGAAGAAGCTGAGCTGCACGCTGGTATTGGGATTCGGAGCGATCGCTAGGCCGAACGACTGGCGAGTGGGGATCCCGAAGGTGGTGGCATAGACGAAGCTCACCGTCCGGCCGAGCAGCCGCCGGGCGCTGAAGCCCACATTTCCATAATAGTCGACCGTCAGGTTCACATCCGAGAAACCCAGGCCCGCGGAGAGCGCGTTCTCGATCGGCGAGAGGATGCCGGCGGCGAACTGGGCGTTGAGGATGTTGAAGGCCTCCTGGCCGACCGTCAGCGTGCCGCTCGCGCCTTGAAAGACGCCGGTCCCCGGCAACGGCGCCACCCCGAGCGGGCCCGTGCCGGCGGTCGGCGGAGCGCCGACCTGGCTGAACTGGATGCCGTTGATGAAGCCGCCGAAGGGGGCGATCAGGGCGATGATCTGGTCGCGCGTATAGCCGGGCGGGTTGGAATCGAAGGCGACCTTGAGGTTATCGAGCTGGCCGCTGACGTCGATCGTGATGTCCGCCGACCCGTAGGGGTTGCGGGCGACATCCGGGTCGGGATTGACCACGTGGGCTTCGCCGACGGCGTGGAGCGTCGGGATGATGCCGTTGTCGGGCGTAAAGCGAACGTCTCCCTGGCGCACCTGGAACGCCCGGTCGAAATAGGTGAGCGTCCCGCCGGTAGAGCTGAAGGCGCCGGCCAGGGTCGGCTGCGCGAGCGTCCCCGCCAGATCCACGGCCCCGGTCGCGCCGATGTCCAGGCCGGCCCCGTAGCCGCCGCCGCGAACCCGCACGTTTTTGCCGGCGGCCATGTGGAGGTGGAAGGCGAGGTTGATCGGGAGGCGCCCGGTGTTGCTATTACCCATGGCTGAAAGAAAGGCCGAGAACGGGATGGTCGCGTTCGAGAGGCTGGCGGTACCCCCCAGCAACGCTTGGCCGCCCGCGGGACGCTGGAGGGAAACCTTCGCGTCCAGCGTCCCGCTCCCGTAGCTCGGAAGATCCAGCTGCGCCGAGTTCGCCACGGCGTCGACGTTGTAGGCCGCTCCGGCAAACCCGTTGGCGAACGAGATCCGCCCGTTGCCGTGGAGCGCACCGGACCCGAGCTGCGCTCGAAAATTGTCGATGCTCGCTTGGGTCCGATCGAACGTCAGGGTCGCGACGGCGTTGGTTACCGGGACCCGCTCGTAGTCGCTGGCATACGAGCCGCCCACGACGCCGAAACGCCCCGAGATCCGCGGCGCGGAAACCGAGCCGCCAACCCCCAGCACCCCATCGACGGTGCCCCCCAGTTTGCTGCCGTGGCCCAGAAGCGTATCGAAAACCGCCGGGTCGAGATCGCTGACGTTGAGCGCCAGGCTGACCGGAGCGCCGGCGGGCCCGATCGCAAACGGGGCGATCTCCAGCGGCAGCGAGCCTGCGATGGTGGCCTCGCCGCGTGCGAACGTAAACCCCGCGTTGCTCAGTTCGAGCGACCTGCCGTGCAACCGCACCGAACCGAACAGCGAAGCGACCGAAACGCCGTAGAGGTTGACGTTCTGCGCATCGAAGCCGCCCGCGAACGTCGGCGCCCGATACGAACCGCCGACATGCACGGTCGCTTCGAAATCGCCGCTCACGTTCACCGGTTGACGCGTGAACGACGTGATCAGCAGCGGGAGATTTTTCGAAGTAGCGTGCACGTTGAGATCGAGCGGATCGTTCGGTCGCAGGCCTACGCTACCGCTCGCGCTCGCGGCGATGCCGGGCGCGGTGAGCGATGCGCTCTCTAACGCGATGCGCGAGTTCTGCGATCGTACGCTCAGCTGCGCGCTTTCGATCGGGAGCGGGCCAATCGTTCCGTTCTGCAAACGCATGTCGCCGGAGACCGCGAGATTCGGGTAGCGGCCGCGTATCTGCGCGGTGCCGAAGGCGCGCCCGGTAACGGGGATGCCCGGAAAGCCTAGTGCCGCAACCCACAACGAGAGATTCAGATTGTCGAGCGAGCCGCTCAGATCGTAGCTCGAATCACGCAGCACGTTCGTAAAGTTCGGCGAGGGGACCAAGCCCATCGATCCGGTTCCGTGCAGCGTACCCTGCGAACCGCCGACGTCGAGCGAGCCGCGCAGCGTATCGCGCACGCTCGTCCAGTTTGCGCGGGTATCGCCGATGGGCAGATTCCGATACCGTAAGCTCGCGATGTCGACGTTGCCGTTGGTGCGAATGCGGTGGAGCGCGGAGATGGCGCCGATGCGCAGCGCTCCCTTACCGTCGAGCGTATCGCCCGTGTTGAAGAAATTATTGAAATCCGAGAGATCGGCTTGCGGCGCGTTTACAAATGCGGCGCTCAAATCCGGCCGCATCGCGGCGGCGAAACGCGCGGACGTTCTGCCGACGACCACCGCACCGTGGCGTGCGATGATGCCGAGGCGATCGGCCGCGACGTTCGCGTACGCATCGTCGAACGGTAAGCCGTTGAGGAATCCCGCCGGTACGCCGATGCGCCCGCTCACCGACGGGTTGAGGCCGCGGCCGCCGATCGCAACGCTGGCGTTGTACGTTCCTTCAGTCGGCAATCCGCCGATATGCAAGGTGCTCAACGTCTGCGCTAAATTCGCGGCCGGAACGTCCGCATGCAAGGTGTACGTCGGCGCTCCGGATGACAGCGCGCCGACGTTTCCTTGCACGATCGCATATGCGCCGTTGAAATCGCCGACGACGTGCGAGAGCCGAGCGCCGTCGCCACGAAGCGCGACCAAGCCCGACCCGTCAACGCCGATGTTCTGCACGCGCCCCTTCGCTACGGCGACGCCGCCGACGAATTGCGGAATCTTGGCTCCCGGCGTGATGCGTCCGTCGACCGCAACCGTCCCCGCATCGAGCGGAAGCCCGATCCCGCGCAAGCGCGCTCCGTCGAGCTGCGTACCGATCAGGGCAAGCTGTTGGCCGACGGGCGCGGCCGCCGAATAGGCCCCGGTCGCGACGACGTGTCCGCCGGCAACGTCGGCGCGCGCGCCGTAAACGTGCACGACGCCGCCCTCGATCGCGACCATTCCCGATGCCGCGGTAACCGGCACGCCGCGAACGTTTGCGTTGCGCAAGCGCACGTTCTGTGCTTGCACGATGATGCGATTGGGCGCGATCGAGAGCGCCACGGTACCCCGGGCGTCACCGCCGGCCTCAATGTTTCCAAGGAACGGCCGCAGCCCCGCGAGCGTCCCGCTGTATGCCCCCCGCGCCACCAATGCGTTCGTCGACACCTCGCCGCTGCCGTGCAACGAACCCCACGGCCCGGTTGCCGCTAAACCGTCGACGTTCGCTCCGGCCAGCGATCCGGCGAACGATCCGGAGAGCGTATCGATCGGCACTCCTGCAACGTGCAGGCCGTGCGCCGAAAGGCTCCCCGCCACGGTCGCGCTCGTGCCGCTTCGGCCACCGCCCGCAAACGCAAGCCGATCGATCGTTCCTCCGACCGCCGGCAACGTCGCCAGGACGTTGCCGGTAAACGGAGCGTGAGCGGGAACGCTCAACTGCAGATGGCGCGCGAGTGCCCAAAACGAGCTGCGGTCGGTCTTGCGATTGAGATGATAGCTCGCATCGAGCTCGCCGCGTTCGGTATGCACCCAGAATGGCGCGACGTCGACTTGCCCGTCGGGCTCCAGCGCCACGAGCGCGGCGGCCCGCGCGACGCCGCGCGTTGAAGCGATCGCCGCGCGCGCTTGAAACTTCGTGTCGACGCCCAGGCCCAACGCATCCACAACGATCGGCTCGCTGCCCAACAACATTCCCGCATACGGCAAACGATCGGCCGGCGCTACGGCGTGCACGACCAGCTTCGAAACGATGTGGTCGCCGAGCGCGAGCGTGCCTCCGACGGTAAACTGCGCGCCGTCCGCGCTCGCGCGCAACGGCGCGATCGCGACGATGCCGTTGTTCAACGCCACGTGCGCATCCATATTCGTGAAGGCGATGCCGTCGTACGTCACGCGCGGTGCTTGCGCGCTCATCATCAAGAGCGGCCCGTTGGTCGCGCCTTCGACCAAAAGGCCCAGATGCGCTTGTCCGGCAATCGGCTGCCCTTGCGAAAATGCAAGCGCGTTACGCAATTGCGCCAGATCGCCGTAACCCGAGACGCCGAAGCGATATTGGAGATTCCCAAAATCGAAGAGCGCGCCGGCGCCATGAACGGGAATATTCGCAAGCGTCGCGGTGAGGCTCCGTGCAAACAGCGTGCCGTCGACCAATTCGAGCCGAGCCGCGATGTGATCGAGCGGCTCGCGCAAGCCGACGATCGCCATCCTGGCATCGGTCACGTCCATCGCACCGCCGAGATGGTAGGCAATGGGTTGGAACGGCACGATGTTGAGCGCATACGCGCGCACGTCGAGATTTGTAGCATCGCCGCCCAAGATTCTGGCCGCAGCGGAGTTCACGACGAAATTCCCAATCGCTTGCATCGGAAATCTCGCCGCCTGCAAACGATGCATCGCGTATCCGCGCGTTTCGTCGACCGTCCCGGTCGCGGTAAACGGTTCGAGCTTGGCTTCTTCGAAATCCCCATGCAGCGTATAGTGGGTGCGCGTCGCCGTATCGATCGACGCATCGAGGTTCACGTTGGCGATGCGGATCGTGCGGGCGGTGGGATCGAGCGCGGATGGATCGCGCAGCGCTCCTCCGAGCCCGCGAATGCGTACCGTCATGCGAAAAGGGACGCCGTTGGGTGGAAGCGGCGGCCCCGGAACGGCCGCTTTGGCTTCCGGGATCCGAATGTTGTAGCTTCCGTCTTTATATCGTTCGATCGTGAAGTTCGGGCGATCCACGGCGATGGCCGTGAGCCCGTAGCGGTGCGTGCTGCCGGGCAACAGGTCGCGCAACGAGTACCAGATGTCGATGCGCGCCGCTTCGAGCACCGGGCCGCCCTTACGGGTCACGCGTACGTGCAGCAACGCTCCATGGTCGAAGCCCAAGCGCTGATCGCCGATCTGCACCTGGTAGCCCGTGGCGAGCCCGAGCGACTCGGCAATGACAAAACGAATCACCTCGTGGCGCCGGGCCACGAGGATGCCGACGAGGATTAAAGCTGCCACTACGGCAGCAGCGATCCGCTTGCCCAAGCTCCCTCCGAGAGTCGTTATACCCTGAACGCGCAAAAGGACCCCGCCGATGCGTGGCCCTTTTTTTCGCTACCTCGCCGCGAGCCTAACGGCCGGCGCGGGAGTTTGCGGGACGTGGGGGACCTGTGATTTTTGTGCAATCGACATGGATGTCGACCTCCTTTGGCCGTTGCACAAAAACATAGGAGTAGGAAGCGCGCAGGAGGCGCGCTGACGAACGGTCCCCCACGTCTCGCAAGCTCCCGCGCCGGTCGTTAGGCTCGCGCTACAGATCCAGGTTCTTCACGCTCTTGGCGTAGTCGAAGATGTACTGTTTGCGTGGTTCGACTTTGTCGCCCATCAGATCGGTGAAGATCTGCTCGGCTTCGACGGCGTCTTCGACCGTGATCTGCTTGAGGCGCCGATGGCCGACTTCCATGGTCGTCTCGGCCAATTGCTCGGCATCCATTTCGCCCAAGCCCTTGTACTGCTGAATTTGGAAGTCTTTGGGATCGGCACCGTCGAGCACGGTCTTGAGATCGGCCTCGCTAAACGCCCACCACTGCTTCTTGCCCTTCTTGATACCGTAGAGCGGCGGCTGCGCGATGTAGACGTAGCCGTCCACCACCAGCGGACGCATCTGACGATAGAAGAACGTGAGCAGGAGCGTGCGGATGTGCGAGCCGTCGACGTCGGCGTCGGTCATGATGATGATTTTGTGGTAGCGCAGTTTTGCGACGTCGAACTCGTCGCCGAAGCCGGTGCCGAACGCGGTGATCATCGTCCGAATTTCTTCGTTCGAGAGCACCTTGTCGAGGCGGGCTTTTTCTACGTTGATGATCTTGCCTCGCAGCGGGAGAATCGCTTGCGAATTGGGGTCGCGTCCGCCCTTTGCCGTTCCGCCGGCCGAATCGCCTTCGACTAAGAAGATCTCGCTCTCTGCGGGGTTGTTGTTCTTGCAGTCGACGAGCTTACCGGGAAGGCCCGAGCCTTCGAGAGCGTTTTTGCGGCGCGAGAGATCGCGCGCTTTCTTCGCCGCTTCGCGCGCGCGCTGCGCCTGCATGCACTTGTCGATGATGATGCGGGCTTGTTTGGGATTCTCTTCGAAGAAGAATTCGAGCCGTTCGTTGAGGAGCCCGTAGACGATGCTGCGCACCTTCGCGTTGCCGAGCTTGGTCTTGGTTTGGCCTTCGAACTGCGGGTCTTGCAGCTTCACCGAAACGACCGCGGTGAGGCCTTCCATGATATCGTCCGTGGAGAGCGAGCCGTCGGATTCCTTGAGCATCCCGCGCTTGCGCGCATAGCCGTTCACGGCGGTGGTGACCGCCTGGCGGAAGCCTTGCAGATGCATGCCGCCTTCGATCGTGTTGATGTTGTTCGCGAAGGCGTAGATTTGGTCGCTGTACGTATCGGTGTACTGCATCGCCACTTCGACGTCGACGTTATCGCGTTCGGCGTGCGTCGAGATGATCGGGTGGAGCGGGTCCTTCTTCTCGTTGAGCCATTCGACGAACGATACGATGCCGCCGTCGAACTTGTAATTGCGTTCGCGCAGCTCCTCACCGCGCTCGTCGCGCAGCGTGATCGAAAGACCGCGATTTAAGAAGGCGAGTTCGCGCAGACGCTTCTGCAGGACGTCCCAATGGAACTCGAGCGTTTCGAAGATTTCCGGATCCGGCTTGAACCACTGGTAGGTGCCGTTGGAATCGGATTTACCGATCTTCTTGAGCTTCTGCGCCGTGATGCCGCGCTCGAACCGCATCTCGTAGAGATTGCCGTCGCGTTTGACGCGCGTGATCATCCACTCGGAGAGCGCGTTGACTACCGAGATGCCGACGCCATGGAGGCCGCCCGACACCTTGTAGCCGCCCTTGCCGAACTTGCCTCCCGCGTGGAGAATCGTCATCACGACCTCGACGGCCGGGAGCTTCTCTTCGGCGTGCAAATCGACCGGGATGCCGCGTCCGTCGTCTTCGCACGAGCACGAACCGTCCTTGTACAGCGTGACGGTGATGTTCTTCGCGTAGCCGGCGAGTGCTTCGTCGACGGAGTTGTCGACGGCTTCGTACACCAGTTGGTGCAGGCCGCGCTCCGAGGTGTTGCCGACGTACATACCCGGGCGCTTGCGCACCGCTTCAAGGCCTTTGAGTACTTCAATTTGTTCGCCCGTGTAGTTACTGGACATGCGTTCGTTATCGTTCCGTTCCATAGATCAGGTCGTAGACGGTGTCGCCGAGTTCGTTACGAATCGTCGCCGGGGCGATGCGCTCCGGCGGGATTCCGGTTTTGAGCAAAACGTAAGAGCTCGCGATCGCTCGCTCGCGCCCTCCTCGCGACAGACGCCCGTCGCGTGCGACGCGATCGAGTTCGCTGCGCCAGCGGCTCAGGAGCCGCCGCTTTTGCATCTCGAACGCGGCCCGCGTTAGCCCTTCGAGTTGTGCCGCCGCGTCCGCAAAATCGATCCCAGGGGTTTCGTAGAGCATCTGGGCCAGAGCCGTTGCTCGCGACTCTCGTCGCTCGCTCGCGCACGGCACGCAGACGCTCGTCCGCCCCGGGTGGATCTGCACCCCACATCCATGACACTCTTTCCACCCGGCGCTCCGTTTCGCCCGCTGTTCGGCATCGACGTCGGAGCGGAAACGCTCGACGGCTTCCTGCGCGCTCTGCGCCGGCGCGCGCTCCGGCCGCGCCTTCGCGGAGCGCTCGCTCGCTTTGCCGCTTCCGGCCGAGGGCGGCGCCTTGGCGGCGATGCGCCCCATCCGAAACCGCAGCCGCTCGATCCCCGAGCGCGGGAGCCGTTCGGCGATCTTCGCTAAGATCTGGGGCGCGAGGAAACCCAGCTGCTGGCTCCACGCGCCCGAACTGGTCGTCACCACGAGCGCATCGCCGGTGATTTGGGCCGGCTGCGAGTGGCCGGCCATATTTGGCCCCACCAGCTCTTCCCACGCTCCGCCGAGCAGCACTAGGGGGTCGGTGGCGGGCGGCGCCACGCCTTCGCGGGGAGTCCAGGTCTGCAGGCTCTGGCGAATCGGCTTCAGCATGCGACCTCCGGCCGAACGCCGGCTTGGACGACGGTATAGATGTGGGCGTCGCCGGGCAAGCCGGCCGGCAGATGGGTAGCCGTCACGAAGGCCTGCTCGTAGCCGCCGACCGCCGCCAGGAAGGCCGCCGCGCGTGCTTCGTCCAGCTCGGAGAGCACGTCGTCGAGCAAGAGGAGCGGGGCTTCGCCCGAGCGATCGTTCATAACGCTATATTCGGCGACCTTGAGGGCAAGAACCGCCGTACGCTGCTGCCCCTGCGAACCGTAGGCCGCCAGCGACCCGCCGTCGAGCAGCAGCGCCACGTCGTCGCGGTGCGGGCCCGCAAGCGTCGTTTTGCGGACGCGTTCCATGGGCGCGACCTCGCGGAGTCGCTGCGCGAGCGCGCCGCCGATGCTATCCGCGGTCGGAGCCTCGAACGGCACGTTCGGGGCGTATCGCACGGCGAGCGTTTCGCGGCCGCCGGTCCAGCGCGCGTGCGTTTCGTGCGCGTGCCGGGCGATCGCGGCGACGAGGTGGTTGCGCATCAGCATTACCTGAGTGCCCGACTCCACGAGCGTATGGTCGTAAATGGCCAGCAGCTCTTCATCGGGTGCGATGCTGCCGCGCAGCAGCGCGGATTTCTGTTGCAGCGCTTTCTGATAGCGCACGAACGCGTGGTAATACGCGCGCTCTTCTTGCGCGAGGGCCATGTTGAGGAAACCGCGGCGCAAGCTCGGCGCACCGACGACCAACTGCAGATCGGCGGGAACGAACGTGACGACTTTAATGCTGCCGAGGAACTTTGCGTAGCGAACGCCCTGCCCGTTGATCGTATATTGTTTGCGCATCCCCCGAGCGCTCTTCGTCAACGTACAACCGAGGTGCACGACGCCCGCGCGAACGCGCGCGTCGCCGCCGATCACCGCGAGATCGATGCCTTCGCGAATGAGATCGCTCTCTCTCCCGGTCCGGAATGATTTGCCGGTGCCGAGCATCGCGATCGCTTCGAGCAAATTGCTCTTGCCTTGCGCGTTCGCGCCGACGATGACGTTGAGCCCCGGCGACGGTTCGAGATCGAGCTGCGCGTAGTTGCGAAAATTGGAGAGCGCGATACGTGTTAATTGCACGAGATCGCGCGGGCCGTCATTGGCGCAGCGGCATGAGCACGTAGAGTTGCTGGCCGCCTTCGGGTTGTTCGACCGGACGAATCGCCGCCGGAGAGAGCGGCCCGAGAAACTCGATCACGGTTTGGGCGCTCTTAATGTGATTGAGCACCTCGACCAAATAGCGCGCGTTGAACGCGATCGTAAGGTCTTCGCCGGTTTGCTCCACTTCGAGTTCTTCGTACGCGTTTCCGGAGATGTCCGAACTTGCCGTGATGATGAGCGTTTGATTGGAGACGGCAAGTTTTACCATGCTGGCGCGGTCGCCGGCAACGAGTTCGGCGCGGCGAAGGCTGCTGATAAACGCGGCGGTGTTCACCGTGAGCGAGCGGTCGAACTTCGGCGGAATGACTTGCTGGTAATTCGGGTATTGTCCGTCGACCAGACGCACCGTGATCGCGGTGTCCCCCGAATGTAATTGCAACTGATTGCTCTGGGCTCCAAGCGCGCTTACCGAGATCACTTCGCCCGAACCGAGGTTCCGTGCCGCTTCCGCGAGCGCGCGCGAAGGCACGATGTATTTCTCCGCTCCCGTGATGCCGTCGTCGAGCGTGGTCTGGAATTTCGCCAGACGATACCCGTCGGTCGCGACCATCGTCAGCGAATTCCCTTCGAGTTCCAGGAGCGTTCCCATGAGCACCGCCCCGCGGGCTTCCTCGTTGGAGGCGGCAAAGATCGTCGCTTCGATCCCTTCGCGCAGACGTTTACCGCCGATCGTGAAGTGCGAGCCTTTGGTGGCTTGCGGAAGCGGCGGGTATTCGTCGGGCGGCAATGCATGGAAATCGTAATTGCTGCGTTCGCACTTTACGCTCGCTCGGGTCGGCGTGCCGTTGAGTTCGAGCCTGCCGCCCTGGAGATTGCCGAGATAACTTGAGAACAATTTGGCCGGAATGGTGACCGATCCGGGCTCGGTGATATCGGCTGCGAATGCGTGCTCGAGCGTGAGTTCTAAATCCGTCGCGCGGACGGCGATTTTACCGTCTTCGGCTTGCAACAGGACGTTGGAGAGGATCGGTACGGTCGTGTGAGCGTTGACCACTTTGCTAGCCGCTCCGACGGCCGCTGCAATCTCTTTGGTGTTACACGTAAACTTCATACTCCACCGATCGTAGCGAGGCTCGTTTCGTAGTAAATATACTTAGAATGAGCCGTAACAGTAGTAGTGCGGTGTATTGCGCGGATAAGTCTGTTTTCGATAGTTCTCACGGCACTTTTCGCCAAGTATAACGTGTGTATCGTTCGCCCGCCTGAATCCACATAATCACCGCCGATGATTTCCGGTGCAGTTATCCACGCAGAAGGAGTGACCCTGTGCTGGAAGCTGTGCACTACGGGTTCTGACACATCGCGATGAGCTGTCGTACCTTGTTGCGGAAGGCTTCGTCGCGCTGCATCTGGTCCTTGATCTTGTCGCGAGCGTACATGACCGTGGTGTGGTCTTTTTTGCCGAAGTCGCGGGCGATCTGCGGCAGGGAGTAGTCGGTGAGCTCGGTCGCGATGTACATGGCGATCTGGCGCGGGCCGGCCAGGCGCTGGTCGCGCCGGCCGTTGTCCATCTCTTTGACGGTGAGCCCGTGGGCGTTGGCCACGGTATCCTTGATCTTGGCGATGGTAATGCGGTGCAGGGGTTGCTGCCCGACCGCGCTCTTGAGGACTTCGGCCGCCAGGTCGAGCGTGATGGGCGACTTCGTGAGCGAGGCGTAGGCGACCACGCGGATCAGCGCGCCCTCGAGCTCGCGGATGTTCGACGGAATCACTTTAGCGATGAACGAGGTGACCTCGTCGGGGACGGGGATCTTCTCGCTCTCGGCTTTCTTGCGCAGGATCGCTTCACGGGTCTCGATGTCGGGGGCCTGGATATCGGTGAGCAGCCCCCACTCGAAGCGGGAGCGCAGCCGCGATTCCAGCGTCTGGATCTCTTTCGGAGGGCGGTCCGAGGAGATGATGAGCTGTCGCCCGGACTCGTGCAACGCGTTGAAGGTATGGAAGAACTCTTCTTGGGTGGTCTCTTTGCCGGCCAGGAACTGAATGTCGTCGATCAAGAGCACGTCGACCTGACGGTAGCGATTGCGAAACTCCGGCGTCCGGTTGTTTTGCAGCGCGATGATGAACTCGTTCGTGAACTTCTCGCACGTGACGTAGACGACGTTGGCTTGCGGATTGTCGAGCATCACGCGGTGCCCGATCGCGTGCATCAAATGCGTCTTCCCGAGCCCGACCCCACCATAAAGGAAGAGCGGGTTGTACGCTCGCGCCGGTGCGCAAGCAACCGCCTGTGCTGCGGCGTGGGCGAAACGGTTGGAGTTGCCCACCACGAACTCTTGAAAGGTATAGCGGCCGTTGAGATTCGCCGTACGCAGATCGTCTAGCGAGCGCAAAGCCGCGCCGGCAGGGGCGATTCCCGGCGCGGGCGGAGCCGCTTCGACGGGCTCGGCGACCACGATGGTGAGGTCGAGTTCGGTATCGAACACTTCACCCAATGCGACCGCGATCTGGGGCTTGAGCCGGTTCTCGACCCAGTCGCGAGCAAACTTGCTCTGCACCGAGAGTTCCATCTGATTTCCGGTAAACGAAACCAAGCGAATCGGTTTGATCCACATCTCGAAGATCGGCTTGGAAAAACGGCGCTCGAGCGCATCGAGTGCTGAAAGCCAGAGTTCGTGCGAGATTTCGGAAGTGCCGACCGCAAGCGCCATCGTAATACGACCCCATAACCAAACTGCGAAGTATCGGGCCGCTCGGTACCGTTGCCGGTGACGCGCGGTCGACGTGAGGACGCAATCGGTTGGCTTAATCAGGCGCCTCTCCTGCGGAAAATGGGCTCAATCTTATCCACTTATCCACAGCGAAAAAACAACGTGTTTTCAACGTTTTTTCGCGACTGAGAAGGCGCTGAGAATCGCCCCTTGACAAGCACGAATCACCTTCTAAAACAGGCGTTTGCGGTCCATCGCAGGGGTCTTTCGGGTGGTGCTTTTCCACAGGCTTGTCCACACGTGTGGAGAAGCGCTCCCGCGCGAGAGGGAGCTCGCCTCCTAACTCCCTCGTAACCGACTCTCCGCCAGGCAAAGATTAAGGGCTCGGAAACGATCCACCAAGCGCTTAGCTATGTGGTTGCGAAGCTTCACGTCGCACCTCGGCCCGGTGGCCCGCACGATATTTGAAGCATGGCCGGGATCGGCTCAACGTTCTCGTTGAATTCCCCCGCACATGTCGTCGGCAAGCACCGGGGTGCGGATGGCTGAGTGTGGTGTCATTGTGGTATCATGATGACACCATGAAGAGGATGCCCCGGAAAGCTAGTACCTTTCGCCTTGAGCCGGAGGTTGCCGATCTCCTGAAGCGCCGTGAGGGTGATTATGCCTCAATGAGCGAGAACGCGGTCGTAAATGTCGCTGTTCGTCGACTATTGAAGGCTCCGCCTTTGGATAGCGAAGTCGAACAGATCGCTCGCCGCTTAGCCAAAAAAGATGAACGCATTTTGGAGGCGCTGAAGAATCTCTGATTCGCGCTTCCTCTCGGTGGAGCAGGTCCGCAAAATTGCGGAAATTGCCACAAAAGGCCCAGTGATGATTCGTTCAATGGACCTTTTCGAGTCAGCGGTTTTCGCGCCGCAGGCATCTTTCGGTGGTGAATACTTGCACAAGGATTTCTTTCAGCAGGCAGCCGCGCTTATGCGGTCTCTTGCCGAGAATCAGCCCCTTGTAGACGGCAACAAGAGAACCGCCTGGCTTTCCGTCGTGACATTCGCTGAACTTAATGGGTGGACAATTGAAGCCACGGAAGATCACGAAACGCAGATCCCGATCACATCGCTCGGTGGCTTCGCGATCGAGCATCTGCGATTTAGAGCCGTTTCGACCGCGCCGCCTGTGCTTGAGCGGTTAAGCATTGCCGCGCTTTGCCGCCCTTGAGGCCGCCCAGATGGCCTAGCTGCCTGCGCTGCGGGGTTCTTCTCTGGCCCGTCGATCCCGCGTGCCTTTGCGGTAGCGTCCTCAAGCCTCCCATGGACCCAAAATAGACGAAGCTGCTTGGTCCACTTAAATTGACCCGCTACCCCAGCGGCTTTTGGTCTTGACGGGGCCGTGGGGGCCTGTCTATACTAAGGGGCTGTATGCCGCCGGTCTTTGGCGGCTATTTTTACCTAGGAGTTCGAACGACCATGAAGCGGACGTACCAGCCGCACAACCGCCGTCGCAAGCGCGTGCACGGCTTCCTCGAGCGGATGAGCACCAAGAATGGGCGCCGGGTTCTTTCCCGCCGCCGTAAGAAGGGGCGTCATCGCCTGACCGTTTAGGCCGATGCGTCCGTTTGCTAGCCTGCGCCGTAGGGCGGATTTTAGCCGTTTACGGCAGCGCGGCCGGCGTGTCGGGACGAGGCACCTCACGGTGTATCGTGCCGATGCCTTCCCCGCCGATCCAGCCTCGCTGGTCGGCATCGCGATCGGGGTCTCGATCGGAAAAGCCGTGGTTCGAAATACGTTGCGTCGCCGCCTGAAGGCGATACTTCACGAGCAGCTCGCGGGCCGTCGCCTGCGGCTGCTTCTTGTTGCCCGGCCGGGCGCGGCTGCCGCCGACTTCGCGAGCCTCCGGGCCGACCTCGCACGGGCGCTCGCCTGATGCGATCCGTTCTCGTCTTCATTCTTCGGGTCTACAAGCAGCTGGTCTCGCCGCTGCTCCCGCCCGCCTGCCGTTTTTACCCGAGTTGCTCGCAGTATGCGCTCGAGGCGATCCAGAAGCACGGGTCCGTACGCGGTTCCCTGCTCGCCCTCGGGCGGCTCGCGCGCTGCCATCCGCTGCACCCTGGGGGCGTCGATCTCGTTCCCGAACGCTCGCGCCCTATCGAAAGGTAACCGTTGCACCTCTTACTCGCCGGGTTCCTGAGCCCGATCTTCGACCCGATCGTCGCGGGCATCTCGTGGGTTCTCGCTCACCTCGCCACCGAGTTCCAAGCGATCGGCCTCAACTTGGGCGTCAGCCTGGGCTTGAGCCTGATCGTCCTCGCCGCATTAATTCGTATCGTTTTCTGGAAGCTCAACGTCGCGCAGTTCAAAGCGATGATCGCCATGCAGAAGGTCGCCCCGAAGCTCAAGAAGCTTCAGGAACGCTACAAGAGCGAGCCGCAGAAGCTGCAGCAAGAGCAGATGGCGCTCTACAAAGAGCAGGGCGTCAACCCGCTGGCCGGCTGCTGGCCGACGCTGGTGCAGCTGCCGATTCTGTTTAGCGTTTTCTACGCGGTCACGTCGCATCGCGATCTGTACGCGCACGCATCGTTCCTCTGGATCGGCAGCCCGCTCGCGGCGCAGTTCCCGAAGATTCTCGCGCAGAATTTGGCCGGCGCCGATATTCTGCTGGTGGTCGTGTACATGGTGACGCAGTACGTCAGCATGCGCTTCACGACGATGCCGGCGACGGATCCCGCGCAGGCGCAACAGCTCAAAGTGATGCAAATTCTCTCGCCGCTGATGATCGGTTTCTTCGGTTATCGCGCGAACTGGCCGTCGGCGATGGTGCTGTACTGGCTTTCGTACAACGTGTTCACGATGGCGCAGCAATTCTACATGTTGCGTAAGTATCACGAGCCGCTCTCGTTCATCGATAGCGAGCACGTGATCACCGAGGATCTCCCCGCCAACGGATCCGCTGCGACGGCCGCTCTTTCGAGCGGTAGCCCGGCGAAGAAGTCGAAGAAAAAATCCACGAAAGGCGCCTAACGACCGATGCTTTACGAAGACGATTTCGAGTTCGAAGAACAGCCTGCGAATATTCGCGACCGCAATATTCCGGGCAAGGGCGGCGGCCCGCGCGAAGGCGGCGGTAACCGGCGCCCCGGCGGATACGGCGGCGGCGGCGGCGGCGGCCGGCGGGGGCCGGGCGGCTACGGCGGCGGACGCAGTTACGGCGGTGGTGGCGGAAACTTTCACCGCGGCCCGAGCGCACCCGGGCAGGCCTTGCCCGATAACGCCAAGCCGGCGCACGCTCTCCTCGATGCGTTGCTCAACCTGATGGGCGTACAGCACGCCGACATCGCCTACATTCCGCGTCCCGAAGGCGAGTATCTCGAAGTCACGGGCCCGGATCTTGCGATGCTGATCGGCCGCCACGGGAACACGCTCGAAGCGATCAACCTCATTTTTAACAACATGATCAACGTGGGCGTGCGCAACAATCGCCGTTACTACACGATCGATGCCGAAGGCTACCGCGCCCGCCGGGCCGAGCAGCTCAAGAATCTCGCGTTTGAAACCGTCGAGCGCGTGCTGCTCGAAAAGAAGCCGCAGAAGATGGAACCGATGCTGCCGTCGGAGCGCAAGATCGTGCATCTTTCGATCCAAGACAACGAGCTGGTGCGCACCGAATCCGAAGGCGAAGAGCCCGAGCGCTGCGTCGTCATCTTCCCGACGTAGCCGCCGCTTAACCCGGTGAGCGCCGAGCGAACGATCGCGGCTATTGCGACGCCGCCGGGGCGCGGTGCGATCTCGATCGTGCGCGCCAGCGGCCCGGGCGTGCGAGCGCTCGCGCGGCGCGTCGTCCCCGAAGCGCGTCTGCGCCCGCACGTCGCGCAATACGTCGCGGTACTCGATGCCGATGGCCGCGCGATCGATCGCGGGATCGCACTTTTCGCGCAAGCACCCCAGAGTTACACCGGTGAAGATACGCTGGAGCTCCACGTTCACGGTTCGCCGGTCGTTGCGAGCGAAGTGTTGCGCGCGTTGCTCGCGGCCGGCGCGCAACTGGCGCAGCCCGGTGAGTTTACGCAGCGCGCGTTCATGAACGGCAAGTTGGATCTGCACGCGGCCGCCGCCGTGGCGGATTTGATCGATGCGGAGACGCGCTCCGCGGCGCGCGCGGCCTTTGCGAATCTCGCCGGAGGCCTGGCATCCGAAGTGCGGGCGCTGCGCGCGCAACTCGGCACGATGTTGGAAGAGCTCGCCGGAGCGATCGATTTCCCCGACGAAGTTCCCGAGCCTTCGCGCGAGCGTCTGCAAACCTCGCTGGAGGCGCTCGACCTCGCGTTACGCGGCATGCTGCGCGCCGGCGAGGTGGGGCGGCTCGTACGCGAAGGCATTGCGGTGGCCATCGTGGGGCCGCCGAACGCGGGCAAATCCTCGCTGCTCAACGCGCTCCTAGGCGAGGAACGCGCGCTGGTTTCGGATATCGCGGGAACTACGCGCGATACGATCGAGGAAGCCATCGTTATCGACAGCGTGCGCGTGCGCATCGTCGATACCGCGGGCATTCGCGAACATGCGGACCGCTTGGAAGCGGCCGGTATCGAACGCACGCACCACGCGCTTGAAGCCGCGCGCGTCGCGCTGATCGTCGTCGACGCATCGCAACCGTTGACGGCCGGCGCGCGGGCGCTCCTGGAGCGAACGCGCGATCGCGCGCGGGTGGTGTTTGCAAATAAAGCCGATCTCGGCGAGGCGGCGGTGGCGATGCTCGGCAACGCGGCCGACGTGGTGGGAAGCGTGCGCGAGCGAAAGACGCTGGACGCATTGCGCGCCGCGATCGCGCGCGCCGGGTGGGCGAGCGAACGCCCGGATCTGGAGCGCCCGCACATCGCGTCCGCGCGCGAATTTGCCGCGGTCTACGAAGCGCTGGAAGCGCTGGAAAATGCTCGCGCAACGCTGGCGCGCGGCGATGCCGCCGATTTTATCGCCGGCGATCTGCAAGCGGCCTTTGCGGTGCTGGGCCACATCAGCGGGGGCGCGGCGAACGAGGAGATCGTCACGGGGGTCTTCGCGCGCTTCTGCATCGGCAAATAGCACGAAAGGAGAGGGCCGAGCGCAACCGAAGGTCGCTGCGACCACAGTTTTAACGAGGTATCACATGCTCCACTCACTCGCGCGTAACTGGTGGGCGCTTCTATTGCGCGGCTTTGCCGCCGTCTTATTCGGCGGCCTGGCATTCTTAGTTCCCGGGACGACGATCTACGCGCTGGTGATCCTGTTCGGCGCATATGCGTTCGTCGACGGCGTCTTTGCGATCGCTTCGGCAGTTCGAGCGGCCGAAGCGCACGAGCGGTGGTGGCCGTTTGTGATCGAGGGCGTCATCGGCTTGGCGATCGCGGCGATCACGTTCTTCCAGCCGCATATCACCGCGTTTGCGCTCTACATCACGATCGCCGTTTGGGCGTTTCTCACCGGCATCTTCGAAATCGTCGCCGCGGTACAGTTGCGCAAAGCGATTGCCGGAGAGCTGCTGCTCATCGTGAGCGGCGTGCTTTCGATCCTCTTTGCGGCGTTGCTGGTCGCGTTTCCGCAAGTCGGCGCGCTGACGATCGTCTACATCATCGGCGCCTACGCGATGGTATTCGGCGTGCTGATGATCGGGCTGGCGTTCCGCCTACGCGGCCACGCCGGCCATACCCCGTAGCCCAACCGCTACATCCCGGGGCCGGATCCCGCGCACGAATAGTCGAGGGTCGTGCTGCAGGCCGAGATATTGACGACGGTGGTCTTACCGCGGACGACCACGCGCTGATGGTGCGTGGGAACGTCGCTCGAAACGATGGTCAGCACGTAGTTGCCGGGCGTGACGTTCGCGAAGCGGTAGGCGCCCGCGGCGCCGCTCTTGGTAGCGCGCGCTTTCGCGCCCGAAAGGGTGACGGTGATGCCGGGCATCGGCTGGCCGGTGGTCGCATCGGTGATGTGCCCCACGAGGACGGCCAGCGCGAATACTGCCAGGGTGGTAAGCGTACGGGTCTGCATATCTGCTAGACTAACAGATCGTGAACGATTTCAAAGCGACTGACGACGCGGGCGCGATCGTCGTAGGCGGGGGCCATGCGGGCGTAGAGG